>DAOVTY010000140.1 GCA_030632865.1 Bacteroidota bacterium | reverse complement strand
ATTTATAACTCAAATGCAACCTGAAATAATCATGCCCTTTTATTAATTCTTCATTGATTACGTTATATCTTGACCAAAGGAAATCTCTTAATTTTTGTATGTCTGTATGTGCTTTTGTTGTTCTTTTGCTTAGTAAGTAAAATGTCTCACTTAATCCTAATTTCTCGAAGTTTAAAACATTCACTTTTTTAATTTGTGTTGGAAATTGTTGATTCAAACCAGTTTAAAAATAGGCTGTCTTTTTTCAATGTAAAACCATAAATTTCCAGTTGTTTATTGTCATCAATATCTCCAAAAAATAAATTATTGGTTCTATAAAAATAGTTATAACTGAAATTTTGTTGATTTTTAACTGCACCGTCTTTTGAATGAACATGGAATGCTAACTCATTCGCAGAGTTTTTATGGCATGTAATTATTTCGCTTGTCCCATCTCCATTCAAATCTTCAAAATAAATATGAATAATATTAGAATCTGTGGGCTGCTGCAATAATAAATCTACTTGATATTTCGAGAAAATATCAGGCAAAAATACAATCACCGGAATTGCAATTATCAATGCCAAAAACCATATAGAAGTAACTATTTGTTTTATCATTTGAGCCTACATTATTCACAAAAATAAATAAATTGTCATTATTTCCCAGTTAATCAGGCATCTATGTGTAATGGCAATAAAAACAAAGTTTTATTTTTTTTTGCCAAAGGTGTATCAATTTCGGCACATCTGCTTCGTTGCAAAAGCTTCGCGGTAGGCAACTACAGCTTCAGCTTTCGTCGCCTTGCATCTGCACCAAACTTGACACATGAATAATGCAGGTTAGATTACTCTTCCAACATTTTTCCAGGAAGTTGCTTAGTTGCTTTTGCACCCAGTTTTTTAATTGTTTCGGCGCGTTTAACCAGATTACCACTCCCAATATGTAATTTATTAAGTGCCAAGTCGTAGGTTTTTCTGGTAGTATCCAAATTCTTGCCAATGTTTTCCATATCGGCAATAAACCCAACAAATTTATCGTACAAGGCTCCGCCTTGTCGGGCAATTTCTATTGCATTTTTTGTTTGATTTTCTTGTTGCCAAACCGAAGAGATAGTTCTTAAAGTAGCAAATAACGTTGACGGACTAACTAGTACAACTTTTTGATCCCATGCAAACGTAAACAACTCATGATCTTCTTGAATTGCAACTCCGAAAGATGCTTCTATTGGAATAAAAAGCAATACAAAATCAGGCGAATTTAATTTACTTGCAGTTTGATAATGTTTATCGCTCAAACCTTTAATATGTGTTTTTAAACTTAAAAGATGTTCTTTTATATTAAAAACTCTTTCCTCTTCGGTTGCTGCATTTACAGCTCGCTCGTACGCAATTAACGAAACTTTAGAATCGATAATTATGTGTTTATTATCAGGTAAATTAATTACAATATCTGGTAAAATTCGCTTGCCATCTTCAGATGTATCGCTAAACTGCTTTTGGTAACCTTGCTCTCCTTCGTTTAATCCAGAGCGTTCCAGAATTCTTTCCAAAACCACCTCTCCCCAGTTTCCCTGTTTTTTTACATCGCCTTTTAATGCTTTTGTTAAATTGTTTGCCTCCTCACTAATTTTCGAATTCAAATCGTGCAACTTCTTCAATTCGGCACGCAAATCTGTTTGGTCTCGCAATCCTTTTTGGTAAGTATCTTCAACCTTTTTTTCAAACAAATTAATTTTTTCTTTGAGGGGATTTAAAACATCACCCAAATTTTTCTGATTAGCAGCGGTAAACTTTTCACTATTTTTTTCTAATATTTTATTGGCAATATTTTCAAATTCAGTTGTAAATTTCTTTTGAATCTCCTCTAACTCTGCTTTTTGGGTTTGCAGTTTTTCCTGAAGGTTCAGATATTCAACTTTCGCTTTTTCGAGCCTGCCGACCAAGTTCGTATTTTCTGTTCTGAATTTATCTAACTCCGTTTTCCATGATTCTGTTTCAGTTTTCAGAGAATTAAAACGCTCTTCCCAAATTAAGCTCTGTTTTTCAGCTTCAATTCGATGTTCATCTACAAGCTTTTCCTTTTCACGAAATTCAAATTCAATATTCGAAATGTTTTTCTGATTTTTAAAACTGAAATAAAAAAATGCAACAACTGCGCCTACAACAACTCCAACTATAAGATAGATAATTTCCATTCGGGTAAATTTAAAGTAAAAAACCGGTACAATTTACTAAATCATCTCGGTTTTCAATATCTTTTCAAACTGATTTTATCTGTTTTAATCCATCAACGATGGACGGACTAAAACCTGTTTTTTACCATTTATAAACAATCGAATTAATATTCATGCCGGCTCCCACCGAAACCAAAATTGTATAATCACCTTTGTTTACTTCGTGTCCTTCCATTTTCCCTTTCAAAACTAAATCGAGAAGTGTAGGAACAGTTCCTGTAGAAGAGTTCCCCAATTTATTAATACTCATTGGCATAATTCCTTCCGGAATATCTTTCTCTCCGTAAAGTTTAAAAATATTACCCAAAATTGCCTCATCCATTTTTTCGTTTGCCTGATGTATGAATATTTTTTTAATATCCCCTAATTGCAAACCGGCTTTTTCGATGCTATCTTTTACAACACCCGGCACTGTATTAATAGCATATATATATAATTTATGGCCAACCATTTTTACAAAAAGATCGTCTCCATCGAAATCTGGATTATTAGATTTGCCCAAGGTTAAAAGACTTGCATGTTGAACAGAATCCGATCGGCTTGAATGTGCAATAATACCTATTGGCTCATCGCTTTCAATTGCCTCAACAATTGTAGCTCCTGCACCGTCGGCATAAATCATAGAATCTCGGTCGTGCGGATCGGAAATACGCGAAAGCACATCTGCTCCTACAACAACTCCACGTTTCATAAAACCACTTTTGATATAAGCATCGGCAACAATCATACTTTGTGTCCAGCCGGGGCAACCCGATATTACATCGTGGCAAATACACGAAGGATTTTTAAGGTTCAACTTCATTTTTACCTTATTGGCAAGTCCGGGTAAAATATCAATACGAACATTTCCTTCGTAAACATCGCCAAAGTTGTGCCCTATAATAATAAAGTCGAGACTGTCTTGCGAAATACCTGCCGACTCGCAAGCATCGGTAATTGCGAAAGCTGCAATATCGGAGGTTACCTGATCTTTGGCAACATATCGTCGCTCATCAATATTAGTAATTTCTTTGAACTTTTGAATTATTTCCTTATTGGTTTTATCGATTTTCTTTTTTGAAAGTTCGTAAAACTCATGATTTAAAAAATGACTATTTTTTACTATTTGAGGTGGGAGATAACTACCAGTCCCGATAATCCGTGTGTATATTTCTTTACTCATAAAATCCAACTTCTTAGCTTTTTGCTATTCCTTATATTTTTTCAATTCAAATTTATCTCCATCAAAAACACCATACGAGAAATATTTTATCCAGTCTCCCAAAATTACAAATTTGGAATTATCTCCTATTTCTGTATTAATCATAACATGCCGATGCCCAAAGACTAAATAATCGACAATTTCTTTTTCTAAAAAATTTTCGGCAAACTTAAACAATCCCTCATTTTTTATGTCAAATTTATCATCAATATTAATTTTTGCAATATGTCTTGTTTTAGACCATTTATGCGCTAAAGCAAAGGCAAAATTCGGATGTAATCTTGAAAATACCCATTGTAACGCTTTATTTGTAAAAATCTTTTTCAATAAAATGTATCCTTTATCATCAGCATCTAAACCATCGCCGTGAGCCAGAAAAAACTTTTTCCCGTTAATTTCTTTTACTATTTCATTATGGTGAATTTTAACCCCAAGTTCTTCTGACAAATATTCAAAAGCCCACAAATCGTGGTTTCCGGTAAAAAAATGAACATCGACCCCACTGTCGGCTAAATCTGCAATTCGTCCTAAGATTCGTGTAAAACCACGCGGAACAACTTTTTTGTACTCCCACCAAAAATCAAAAATGTCGCCCAACAGATATAATTCGGCAACATCGTCTTTTATTTCATCTAACCATTTTGCAAACAGAAGTTCGCGTTCTCGATTATTTTTTGATGCCGGTGCACCGAGATGAACATCAGAAATAAAGTATATTTTCCCCTTTTTAGTCAATACAAAAAACTTAAGTAAAATCTATTATATAAATAAAAGGTTGACTAATTTAAAACCCGAGCCAAAGCTTTATCTAAAGCAGGTCCATTTAAATTCTTACCTACAATCGTACCATCTTTTTCTAGCAGATAGTTAAATGGGATTTGCTGAATATTATAAACACTAACTGCCTGTATACTACCTTCCATATCGCCAACATTTATCCAGCTCAATTTGTCTTTATCAATTGCATCTACCCATTCAATACGGTTTGTACCAACATAAACCTGATATATTTCGAGCCCTTTTCTTTTGTACTTTTTATATGCTTCAACTAATACCGGATTTACAATTCGCGATCCTCTATCTTCGGCATCCCAAAATTGCAATAACACAACTTTCCCGCGTAACGATGAAAGTGCGATATCTTTTCCATCTAGATCTGGCAAAATAATTTCTGGACAATTTTCTCCCTGCTCCTCTATATATTGTTGTACTTTTACGGCTCTTTCATTTTCTAGTTCATCAAGAGTATTCTGATAAAGAGCTTTAACATGATCAGACACAGGATAGATAGAATTTAATGCAGAAGCAGCAGTTCGCATTGTCTGCAAATCTCCAATTACATAACTTCCATCTTTTCTGAATTGTTGATATAGAGCGTAAACACTAGCCATTGAAAATGGGTTTCCCATCACAAAATTTTTAGAAAACTCCTTTTGTTCATTAATAATATTATCGTACTCTAAATCCCACTGCGCCCTTAGTCTCTTATAGTCGGAGTTTCCCTTATACAATTTATCCAACGACTCTAAAGAATCTATTTTGTACTCGGTAGAATTTAGTTTTACAATTAAATTTTTCACTAAAATAGAGCCCGGCGAACCCTCCACATTATAATCTCTAGAAAAGTTTGCAGCATCTGCTTCCACTTTAATATTTTCGATAGAGTCTATTAAAAGTGTAATAATATTATTATTTAACTTTAATAAATAATAAGTTGGAATACCTGTTTCGCCTTGTAATTTGAACTCGCCATCTTTATTAATCTTAATTTCGGCAATAGAAACTGTTGACGAAACAAGCAACTCTTCCAAATAAATTGTATCGCCCTCGGCATGCGTTATTTTACCATTTATGGTAAACTGATTGTTTTTCTGACAACCACTAAAAAATATAGCCGCCGCGAACAGAATAAATATAATTCGATTAAATATCATACTGATTTTGATTTAAGCGCGTAAAATTAACAAATTCCACTACATCAAAAACTCTATTTTATAAAATAACATTTTTTAGGGATTCACTTATCAAAATAATTTTTACTTTTTTTGTATTTTATTTCGTTAAATTATTTTATGTTCGTTTATATTCAATCTATAAAGTGAAAGTACATACAAATTTAAATAGTTTTAAAGCAACAAATCCGGTGGTTACAATCGGAACTTTCGATGGCGTTCATTTAGGACATCAGAAAATTATTTTACGTTTGAAAGATATTGCAAAAAAACACAATGGAGAAACTGTTATATTTACGTTTTACCCACATCCAAGATTAATAACATCTACCGTCGAAACCAATTTACGATTACTTACAACTCTTGAAGAGAAGAAAGTGCGTTTTGAAAAACTTGGTGTTGATCATTTAATAGTTTATCCATTTAACAAAGCATTTTCTGAATTACCATACACCGAATTTGTAAAGCAAATTTTAATTGACAAAATAAATACACGCTGCCTAGTAGTTGGTTACGATCATAAATTTGGAAAAAATCGTGAAGGCAATTTTGAATACCTTCAAAATTGTGCCGAGAAATATAATTTTGAAGTAGAAAAATTAAATGCACTTTCGGTTAATGACGAAAATATTAGTTCAACAAAAATTCGCGAAGCGTTGCAAAGTGGACAAATTAAAAAAGCAAACCACTATTTTGGATATGAATTTTCGCTTCACGGAACTGTAACTTACGGCAAACAAGTTGGGCGCAAAATTGGGTTTCCAACTGCAAATATCGAAACTTCTGACAAGTACAAAATTATACCCGGCTATGGAGTTTATGCGGTAAAGGTAATTGTGAATAACAAAAAATATAATGGGATGTTGAACATTGGCAGCCGACCAACATTTAATAAAAATGCCGATAACCGTAGTATTGAAGTAAATATTTTTGATTTTTCGGATGATATTTATAAAAAGGAAATCACTCTTGTTTTTATTGATAAAATTAGAGAAGAGCAAAAGTTTTCGGGAGTTGAAATGTTGACGGAACAACTTAAAAAAGATAAAGTTGAGGCTTTAAAAATGCTAACATAAAACCAATAAATTAATTATTCTGAATCCTGTTTTATCACCAAATCGCAAGAAATTGGCAAATGGTCAGACAATCTAAAATCGTAAGTTTGAAAATTATACGATTCAAATTTACTTCCATGAAAAATATTATCGATACGAAAAGAAGGTAATTTCCCGATGTATGTTCGCCCTAATCCTTTTCCCGAATTTACAAATGCATCTGTTAAATCTCCTATCATTTTTTGATAAGCATACGAAACCGGCGTGTCGTTAAAATCGCCACAAACAATTACATCGAAAGGCGATTCGTCTATATATTTTCTAATCTCGTTAACCTGGTTGGCTCTCTTTTCAAATGCTTGTTTAAACTTATAACTCATTTCCCGAACTTCTTTCAAATCCTTTTCCTGATTTACTCCCAAAGAATCTATAATAGAATAGTTACTCGGATCTATTTGATACGACTGCAAGTGTACGTTAAACACTCTAACCGTATCTTTTTGAATAATTAAATCGGTAAAAATTGTAATATTTCGCGACTCATCAAACCTAATTTCGCCCATGTTGATAATTGGGTAGCGCGTCATTGTTACCGAGCCATAAGTTGTACTCGACCGGGCGTATTGATAATGACTTATAGAGCTCAGTTTTTTTACCGTATTTGGCAAATTGAAAATACTATTTTTACGTAATCTAGCTTCTTGTAAGCAAATTATATCGGCATTTTGCTCTTCTAAAAAAGAGACAATTTTATTGGCATTTTCTTTTTGAGTGAGATTTTCGCCTCCTATAAAATACCTCACATTGTACGACATTATTTTTACGTCGCCTTTTTCAATTTTCTCATCGTTTAGCTGAATATAGCGAGAAACAAAACCTAAACCCAATAGAATTGGAATTAGTGAAATCAACAAATAACGTGGTTTAACAAGCAACCAAAATCCTATATAAAATAAATTACCAATTAAAATAAACAGATATGCTAACCCGAATAACGACGGAATCCAATATTTTTCTGGAGAAATATAGACCGACAGATAAGCAGTTAATAGCGCAAAAACTGCTACCACATTTATAGTCAAGAATATGTTTACAAGTGCTTTTCTCACTTTAATTTTATCTCTTTAAAAGGCAAGATATAAAAAAAGAGCGTAATGTTTAGTGTTTCTTTTCGCAACAAACCATTCTGTTTTTATCATTAATATCTTGTCTTAATTCTATTCTCACAAAACCTTTGTTATCCAATAAATTACATAATTCATTGCCTAAATATTCGTTAATTTCGAAAAATAATTTTCCTCCTTCTTTTAAATACTGGAGAGAAAATTCAGCAATTCTTTCATAAAAAATCAGGGGTTTTTCATTTGAAACAAACAGAGCCTCCCCCGGTTCGTAATTCAAAACATTAGCATGCATTTTTTGCTTTTCAATTTCGCGTACATATGGTGGATTGCTGACAATTACATCAAATAGATTCCAGCTAAAATTTTCCCATCGCAAAATATTAACAGCAGAAAAACTAACATCCAAATTATTCCGTATTGCATTTTGTTTTGCAACTTCAAGGGCTTTAACCGAAATATCTATCGCCGAAATTTTAGCATTTTTAATTCT
>DAOVTY010000055.1 GCA_030632865.1 Bacteroidota bacterium | reverse complement strand
GCCAAGTAAAGTTATTATGGACATGGGAGAGTGGGGTGATTTGTCAAATATTGAAAATGGAATTGGTGATCCCTTGGTTTTGGTTGACCGAGAAACTAATACAATATGGGTTGCAGGGGTTTGGGCACACGGGCATCCGGGCAAACGAAACTGGTTTGCTTCGAAACAGGGAATGTTTCCAAAAGAGACCAGTCAGTTTGTTTTAGTAAAATCTGAAGATGATGGAAAAACGTGGTCGTAGCCAATTAATATTACGTCACAAATAAAAGATCCTAAATGGCACCTTCTGTTACAAGGTCCGGGTAAGGGAATTACAATGAAAGATGGAACACTGGTATTTCCGGCTCAGTTTAAAGACGAAAACGAAATGCCGCACTCAACTATAATTTATAGTAAAAACCATGGAGAGAAATGGGAGATTGGAACCGGTGCAAAACCAAATACAACCGAAGCGCAAGTAATTGAATTGAACGATGGAAGTTTGATGTTAAATATGCGCGATAACCGTAATCGTGATGATAAATCGGATACAAACGGAAGGTCGGTTTATGTTACTCGAGATTTAGGTAAAACATGGGATAAGCATTTTACATCGCGAGGTACTTTGCCCGAGCCAACTTGTATGGCAAGTATAATTAAAGATGAGTTTTTGATAGACGGAAAGCTACGAAAGATTGTTTTATTTAGTAATCCAAATTCGAAATACCGCCGCAACCAGATGACCATTAAAATTAGTTTCGACGATGCAAAAACCTGGCCATCAGAATATAATTTATTGTTGGATGAAAAAGGTGGACGTGGATATTCGTGCCTCACAAAAATTGATGATAAACATGTTGGTATTTTATACGAAGGAAGTCAGGCCGACCTTACTTTTCAGATAATTTCGATAGAAGAAATTATAAGTCAACACAAAGAGTTAAATTATATTTTTAAAAGCGGAAAAGAAGGGTATTCTTCTTTTAGGATACCGGCAATTGTTACCACAAATTCAGGTAGAATTCTGGCTTTTGCAGAGGGGCGAGTTAATGGTAGTTCGGATACTGGCAATATTGATTTAGTTATGAAAAGCTCGGATGATGAGGGCAAAACATGGAGCCAGTTAAAAATTATTTGGGATGATAGTAAAAATGTTTGTGGAAATCCGGCTCCGGTTGTTGATTTGGAGACAGGAGAAATTCATTTGCTTTCTACTTGGAATTTGGGTGAAGATCATGAACGAGAAATTATTGCCCAGAAAAGTAAAGATACCAGACGCATATTTATTACAAATTCAAAAGATGATGGCGAAAACTGGACAAAACCGATTGAAATTACATCCTCTGTAAAACTTGATAATTGGACATGGTATGCAACCGGACCATGTCATGGAATTCAATTAAAAAATGGGGAACAAAAAGGGAGGTTAATAATACCTTGCGACCATATTGAAGCAGAAACAAGAAAATATTATTCGCATATAATATACTCCGACGACCATGGAAAAACATGGCAATTGGGAGGAACAACTCCGCAAGATAAAGTAAATGAATGTGTTGTTGCCGAATTGCCCGATGGAAAGCTTTTGTTGAATATGCGAAATTACGACCGTTCTAAAAAAGCACGTAAAATTAGTCTCAGTAACGATGGTGGAAATAGTTGGTCAGATATTGTAGCTGATACAACTTTAATTGAACCAATTTGTCAGGCAAGTTTACTTTATTCAGATATTAATCAAACAATGTATTTTTTAAATCCGGCAAGTACAAATAGCCGAATAAATATGACATTAAAATCGAGTAAAAATTTGGGCAAAACATGGGATATTGTGAAAGTTTTAAACGAAGGAGCCTCTGCATATTCCGACATAACTTTAATAGAAAATGGTACTTTGGGTTGTTTATACGAAGGCGGAAAATTTAGTGCTTACGAAGGAATTATTTTTACAACTGTTGAAACGAGCATGGCAAATATTGGCACACAGGATGATGATTATTAAGCGAGTTACATATGATACCTTTAAAAATGAACAATTATAATCATATGAAATAGAAAATAAGCAGTAAAATTTTATAATTATGAAACCATACATTTTAGAACAAACAAACTGGAAGCAGGTAAAAAATCAAAAATACGAAGTTGCAATACTCCCGTGGGGAGCAACCGAACCACACAATTACCATTTGCCGTACGGAACCGACTCATTGGAAACGGGAAAATTAGTTGCTGAAGCAGCAGATAAAGCATGGCAAAAAGGAGCAAAAATAATGGTTCTTCCAACCATTCCGCTTGGGGTTCAAAATCCGGGTCAAATAGATCTACAATTTTGTTTACACACTCGGCCATCAACTCAAAGAGTAATTTTTGAAGACATTGTACGTGCAGTTTACAATCAAGGCATCAGAAAAATAATTTTAATGAACGGGCATGGTGGCAACGACTTTAAGCCATTAATACGAGAAGTGCAACCTCAATTCCCCGGTATTCTTATTAGTTTAGTAGAGTGGTTTAAAGTACTCGATCTTTCTGAATATTTTGAAGAAGAGGGCGATCATGCTGGTGAAATGGAAACCAGTGTTATTTTACACTATTTTCCCGAGTTAGTTTTACCGCTAGATGAGGCCGGAGATGGAAACGCTAAAAAGTCTAAATTGGCAGGATTAAATGATAAAACTGCTTGGACTCCACGTTATTGGACAAAAGTAACTGAAGATACTGGAATTGGAAATCCGAAAAAAGCAACTGCCGAAAAAGGAAAACGATATTTGAAAGATTTGACAACAAAAATTGCTGACTATTTTGTTGAATTTGCTGCCTGTGATTTGGATGATTTATATGAATAAAAAATGTCTAGGGAATAGTTGAAATTAAACGAGCATGTTAAATAGATTACTATAAAAAACAAACAATTATAAACATATGAAATTACTTTTATTAAGTAACTCAACAATGCAGGGTGAACCATATTTGGATTATCCAAAAAATGAGATTAAAAATTTCTTAGGAAACAAACCTGTAAAAGCTCTGTTTATTCCGTTTGCGGCAGTAACTTTTTCTTTTGATTTATATTGCGAAAAAGTAGAGGAACGGTTTGCAGAAGTGGGGCACCATATTGTAGGTATCCATACTTTTGCCGACCCAGTAAAAGCAATTAACGATGCAGAAGCAATTGTTGTTGGAGGAGGAAATACATGGCAACTAGTTAGAATGTTACACGACCAAAATCTGATGGAGCCAATCCGCAAAAAAGTTCTTGACGGAACGCCATATATTGGTTGGAGTGCTGGTTCTAATATTGCATGTCCTACTTTACGAACAACTAATGATATGCCAATAATTGACCCAAGAGGTTTTGATTGCATTAATTTAATTCCATTTCAGATTAATCCACATTATTTAGATGCGAATCCGGAAGGACACGGTGGTGAAACACGTGAGCAGCGAATAGGAGAATTTTTGGAAATAAACCCAAATATGTATGTTGCTGGCCTACGAGAAGGAACAATGTTTAAACTAGAAAATAAAAATCTGGAATTAATTGGGAGCAGAAAATGTAGAATTTTTAAAAAAGGAGAAGAACCTTTTGAACTTTCGGCAGGGGATGATTTTAACTTTTTACTTTAAGCAATATTATTTTACATTTGAAGTTCTCCTTTAGTTCAAAAAAATGGTATTTTTAATCCAAATAATATTACCGAGTAGAATTTAAATTTGAAATTATTTGTGTCCTGTTAATCCAATTGAACAAGCAATAAGATATTACTTTGGTAATATTTGCAGCTTTTTGCCAGGCAATAATAATTTGTGGTATTAAAGTTAACTATAAACCCGAAGGGTTATTCTATCTTAAGTTTTTCATCTATTTTTTGTTTTATAAAAATCATTTAATCACCCCCGTTTGAATTTATTAATTTTGTGTCAAACAATACTTAGATAATGGAATTGCTTACCGATAGTTATTTTGCACTATTTTCAATAGTTGCCTTGGGTTTTATTTTAGGTCGGATTAAAATATTTGGGCTTTCGCTTGATGTTTCGGCGGTAATCTTTGTAGCCTTGGTATTTGGTCATTTCGGAGTAGTAATACCCAAAGATTTTCAAACGCTTGGTCTTGTGCTTTTTATTTTTACTATTGGGATTCAGGCGGGTCCTGGTTTTTTTGAGTCGTTTAAAAAAGATGGTAGGGAGTTGGCAATTTTTGCCACCTTATTAATTCTTTCTGCAGGCATTTTAACCTTAACTATGATTTCCGTTTTCAACATCGATAAAAATATTGCTATTGGTTTGTTTACGGGAGCTTTAACAAGTACGCCGGGTTTGGCTGCAGCTATTGATTATACAAGTTCGCCATTGGCTTCAATTGGTTATGGTGTAGGATATCCGTTTGGAGTTATTGGAGTAATTCTTTTTATTAGATTTCTTCCCAAGATTCTTAATATATCATTAAAAAAATCAGAAGAAAATTATCTCCAAAACACAAAAACCGAATTCCCTGAAATTCTAAAGCAAAATTTTATTGTCGAAAATGAAAATGTAATTGGTAAATCAATTAACGAACTCCGTATTAGAGATATGACCAAAGCCATTGTTTCGCGCGTTGTACATAATGGAGTAGCAATTACTCCTTCTCCTGAAACGATCCTTAAAAAAGGAGACTTAATTAAAGCTGTAGGAACATATAATGCATTAAAAAATATAAAGTTATTAATAGGACCTGTTACCGAAGAAGAGATTAAACTTGATCCAAAATACGAAGTGCAATCGGTTTTGGTTACCAATAAAGAGGTGGTTAATAAAACCATCAGGCAGATAAATCTTTTGCACACTTACAATGCTACAATTACTAGAATTCGAAGGTCGGGAATAAATATCTCTCCAACCCCAAATTTAAAATTGCAATTTGGAGATAAACTGGTAATTGCCAGTAGTAAAGCCAATATTAAAATTGTTGGAAATGTTTTTGGAAATGACCAAAAAAAGCTTTCTAATACTGATGTTTTACCAATTGCACTTGGAATTATTCTTGGAGTTTTAGTTGGAAAAATTAATATTACACTTGGTTCATTTTCATTTAGTTTAGGATTAACAGGAGGTGTTTTAATTGTAGCACTTATACTTGGGCGAATAGGAAAAACCGGCTCCATTTTATGGACAATGACAGGGGCTGCGAACCAATTACTCCGGCAGCTTGGATTAATTTTATTTCTGGCTGCTGTGGGAACCGGAGCAGGGGCTCAAATTGTTGAAACTTTTGAAATATATGGTATTGAACTTTTTCTTTATGGCGCAATAATTACAATTATTCCGATGGTAATTGCAGGTATCGCCGGAAAATTCTTTTTCAAAATGAATATTCTTAGTTTGTTTGGTGCGATTAGTGGTAGCATGACCAGCACTCCAGGGCTTGCTGCTGCCGATTCGATGTCAGAAACCAATGCCCACTCCATTGCCTACGCCACAGTTTATCCCGTTGCAATGGTAATGTTAATAGTTGTGGTTCAGTTAATTACACTTTTGTTTTAGTTCCTCCAGGCCGAATTCATTTTATATACATCTAATTTTATTATTCCCAGCTCTCCACCGTTAGTATATAAAACAACGCCATCAACCCCTTCGTTCGGAATGAAGCAGTTTGAAACTACTGACTGACCATCGTTTGCATAAATTTCTACTGATGTTCGATCTAACAAAATCTCCAATTTAATTTTATTATCGATTGGTAATAAAGGAACAGTACTTCCTAATACAGACAATGTACCCCGTTTAACATTATATAAAACTTCAACACCAGGCCTCTTTTTACTGTGCCGTAACATAAATCCAAAATTATCTGATGATTTAATATCTAGCTCTGCAATAATATGTAAACAATCTCCTTTAACTTTTTTAACTTTATTTTCATCAATTCCCGGAATTAATATTTTATTCTCCCAACTATAATGTTTTCCGTGTAGGCTGTTAATTTCGGCAACAGGTTTTCGAATAAGTTTATAACCTGAATTAAATTTTGTAAGTGAGAGTTCGCTAGGGAAAGTCATTTGTCCGTTAAAAGGCATATTTGGAAATTTACCACCACGCATCCACGCAATTTGAATTGTTCTTCCGTCATCCTCCGGAATGTTGCTCCATGTTTGAGTTGCATAATAATTTTTGCCATAATCGCCTTTCATTTTTGCTGATTGAGCAGTAAATGTTTCACCATCAAAATCACCAATCAGATAACTTCCGTCACCATCAAAAAGAATCCATTTTATCTCATTTGGCCTATTTGTTACTTGAAGTTTAATTAGATCAGGAGATTCATAAAACCCATGAATATGGCTTTTCCACTCCCAGTCAATTAGATTTGTTGAGGTATAAAATGAGACTCCTTTAGATTTATCATCTTCCGATAATTTTCGATACAACACCATAACCCACTTCTGGGTTGGCTCGTGCCACACAACCTTTGGATCGCGGGCATCGTCTTTTTCGTCGTAAGGAATTATAGGGTTTCCCTTAAGCTTTTCCCATTTTATTCCTTTGTCGGTACTGTAGGCAATTCGTTGTCCACAAGATTTACTCGTATAAAATGCTACCAGCGTTTTTTCATCACCAATTTGTTTTTCCAATAAATTATGTTCATCAACAATTGCCGAACCTGAAAATGCAGTGCACTCTTCTTTGTCAGTAGAAAACTCATCTGGATAAAGAGCAATTGGTAAATGTTCCCAATGCACCAAATCTGTACTTGTAGCATGCCCCCAATGCATAAATTCCATCTCATTATCATTTGGGTTGTGTTGGAAAAACATATTGTAATTACCGTTGTAAAATACCAATCCGCTAGGGTTGCTCTGCCAATTTTCCTCCGGAGTAAAATGAAATTGTGGCCGATGAATTTCATTGTAATAATCTTTGTCTGATTTTAACGAAATTAATGTAATAGTAAGTAGTACAGCGAGTAGTGTTGTTGATAAAATTCTCATAAAAAATTATTAGGATGATTTTTATTTTGCCGAAACTATAAAAATTACTTGGATATCTAAAATTTATAACATACATTTATCGTCGCAAACCCATAAATAGAAACTGTCATTGAGGCAGAAGTTTTTGATAAACAGAGTTTTGCTGCTTGCAAAACAAAAGTCAAAAACAGTTATAAATAAAATGAATTGAGGCTGAGGACTTAGTTTAATGTTACGTTGAAATTGAAATATGTTTTTACAAACCCACTGATTCTAATACAAACCCATAGAATCAGGTTAAAAACTTATTATCGCATTAATCTAAAATTAGCTAAAAATTCAAAAGTTTGTTTTAATGAACTTTTATTTAGGGGCAAGTTTAAACCATTAATAAATCGAAATGACGCAAAATTTTTAATCATTTTAAGTAGAAAAATTTGTTAGATTATTAACTAGTTGTGATTACGCTGTAAGTGCGGTAAACATTGCAAGATGCTAGAAAAGATTTTACAAACCCACTGATTCTTTTTACGGATTACAAACCCAAGAATCAGGTTAAAATCCACTCTTAAATCAGCAGTTTTAACGTCTAGTTTCAGTTAAATACTTCACAATTTTTGCATCAGTACTATTTATTTTTGTGTTGATTATCAACCATTAAATGAATTGAAATGAAGTGGACGCTCATCTCGATCTTATGGATTGTTGCAATCAGCAATGCTATAGGACAAAAAAAAGGATTTGAAAATGAAGTTAGGGGAGAAACTCCTATAAACATTGCTTTAGAGGAAGTAAATAAATCTTTTACTCCGCCACCCAATCTGTTTCGAAATTTGAAATCTGGAACACAAAAGAAAAGTGAAATTATTATTTCTTATGTTAATTTTCCTGAAGAGGCAAAAATAGCATTTGAGTATGCAGTTTCTATTTATGAGCAAAGTATTTCTTCGCCAGTTCCTATTATGGTTTCGGCAACATGGGAATTGTTAGATGGTTCTACTTTAGCCAAAGGGGGGTCATCGTCTTTTCATCAAAATTTTAATGATGCTATTATTCCCGAAGTTTTTTATCCGGTTGCTTTGGTTGAAAAACTATCTGGTAAAGAGTGGAACGATGAAAAAGATGCAGATATTATTTGCAGTTTTGATAGTAAAAGAGATTGGTATTTTGGAACTGATGGAAATACACCACAATCGAAATTCGATTTTGTAACAATTGTTTTACATGAAATTACACATGGTTTGGGATTGTCGGGATTTTTAAATGGTGAAAATGGTGAAGGTAAAATAAGTACACCGAGTAATAATCCAAGTATTTACGACTATTATATTTTTAATTCGCAGAATCAGAGAATTTCAGATAATTCTTTATTTAACAGTCCATCCACAGAATTGCATCAACAATTAACTTCTAACAATTTAGATTTTACCTATATCAATGATAATAACTTACCGAAATCTGAAATTTATGCTCCTTCAAGTTGGATGAATGGTGTTAGTATTTATCATTTAAAAAATGCTACTACAAGCTCTAATTCAAAAAGAGAATTGATGAGTTCATCAATTCACATGGGTGAAGCAATTCACGATCCGGGAGAAAACACTTACCGTATTTTATCTGAAATTGGTTGGGATGCAGTTCCTTTTAAATTTCAAGAATTTAAAGACGTTGAAGAAACCGCTTTAGAGCTTCCGGTTCAAACAAAATTTACAAGCAATACAGACAGTAATTTTAAAGTTCAAGTTATTTTTTCGACTGATTATTTTTCAACAAAAGATTCAACAACTCTTGAATTTAATGCAGCAAGTAGCTTATTTAAGGGAAATATTCCACTTAACTTTCATTTAGGTAAAGTGCAGTACTATTTTAAATCAGAAACTGCTGATAAAAAAATTATAACACACCCATTACAGGCTCCTAATAATATTCTCGATTTTAAAGTAGGTCCAGATTATTATTCACCTGATCTACAACACAATCCTACAAAGCTTATTTCTAGTGTTAATACAGAACTTCTATTTACAGCAATTGCAGAAGATAATATGGGAATAAACTCTGTAATAGTTGAATATAAAATCAACAATGGAACTCAAGAAACTATTCAACTTAACTCTGATATTGATAATGTTTATTTAGGTTATTTGAATTTACCTGTACAACTAAATAGCTACGATATAATTGAGTACAGGATTGTTGCAGAAGATAATTCGGCTAGAAATAATAAAAAATATTTACCTGCAAATGGATTTTATGTTGTAAACGTTTTTGAATCAGAAGTACCAGTAAAAAGTTTTTCAACAGATTTTAATTCATCATCAAATAATTTTACTTTAATAGATTTTGATATTGAAACTCCCGCAGGTTTTTCTGATAGAAATCTACATACAGATCATCCTTATCAGCAATCGTTAGTTGAAAACGAAAAGTACAATTTGGTTGCTCAATTAAATATTCCGGTAATTTTAGAAGAGAATGGATTAATGACATTCGACGAAGTTGTGTTAGTTGAGCCGGGAGATCAGAACGCTAATTATACTGAAGAATACTTTTGGGATTTTGTAATTGTTGAGGGAAGTAAAGATAATGGAAAAACTTGGCAGCCATTTATTGACGGTTACGACTCGTCTGTTGACAGCGAATGGGAATCTAAGTTTTCGAGTACATTAAAAAGTAGTACTTCTAGTGCTGCCGGACATGAAAATATGTTTTTGGAAAACTCAATAAATCTTACCGACAATAATTTTTTCTCAGCAGGCGATACAGTTATATTTCGTTTTAGGTTGGCATCTGATAAGTCTGTAACTGGTTGGGGTTGGGCAATAGACAATTTAAATATTCAAATGTTGAATACAAATTCAAACGAAATTATTGTCGCTGCCGATGTAGCAATTTATCCAAATCCTTTCACAAATAATTTATTTATCGACTGCTCTAAACTAATCAACCCTTCAGAAGTACAAATTCAAATTACTGATTTGGTAGGAAAAACTGTTTATCGCGAAACAAAATATGATTCTGAATATAATCCAAAATTACAAATAAGCCTGCCTGATGCAAAACCGGGTATTTATATAGCTTCTATTACTGACGCAAATTTAAACACGATTACACAAAAAATCATTAAAAATTAAATTATGAAAACTTTATTATTAATTGCATTTATTGCAGCACTTGTTGGACTAATTATCTCAATGGTTATTTTCTTTAAATTAGTATTTACAAAAAAAAGATTGACAATATTAAAATACAGGTGATTGATAATTACAGCCGACTGAGCACTTTATTAGGGTTTAGAATACCGGATTTATTTCCGGTATTTTTTTTGCTTTTTTAAGTTAAAATTCAAACATTTGCACCTCTTATTTGTATATATATTATTAGTATTTCAGAAATATGAATAGATTAAGTATTTGGGTTTTAATTTATATGCTTACTAGTATTATAAATATTGCTAATGCGCAAAATGGCATTAAACGACTTGAAAATCATGTTCAGCCAACGGTTTGCTATGCTTCGGATAAAGTTGAAAAATCTTTTGTGCCACCTCCAGCAAATTTTAAATTAAAATCTTTTGATCGTAAGAAATCGGAAATAATTGTTGATTATAGTTTGTTTCCTCAGAATGCCAAAGATGCTTTTGAATACGCAGTAGAAATATGGGAAACGATTATTGAATCGGATGTCCCAATATATATTCAAGCCAATTGGCGATCTTTAGATAAAAATGTATTGGGAAGTGCCGGACCATCAGATTTCTATACAAACTTTAAGAATATTCCCCATTCAAATAGGTTTTACCCTGTTGCTGTTGTGGAAAAAATTACTAAAATGGAAATTTCAGATTCATTATCACCCGATATTGTTGCCAGTTTTAATAACGACATAAATTGGTATTTCGGAACCGATGGAATGACTCCCGAATTACAATATGATTTTGTTACTGTTGTTTTACACGAAATTACCCACGGATTAGGATTTACCGGGTTTTTCTATCTCGACAATAGTTTTGGTACATATGGTTATGACGAAATAGGAGATGCTGCGGCTTTCGATTTGTTAGTTGTTAGAAGCGGTAATCAATTGGTAGATACCACAATTTACGATATGCCTTCTTTATTATTGGGAAAGGCTTTAGTTTCAAATTTTTTGTATGCAGACAGTCCAGCTGCAAAATATTATAATAGGAATATGAAACCGCGTTTATATGCGCCTACATTATACGACGATGGTTCGAGTGTTTATCATCTTAACGACAGTTCGTATCCATCTGGCTCGGTTAATTCGTTAATGACACATGCCATCGGGAAAGGCGAAGCAAATCATGATCCGGGACCGATAACTAATGGTATTATGGATGATATTGGATGGAAACATTTGTATTTGAATTTTGATGAATTAAAAGATATTGAAACTGTTCAGCCTCTATATTTCAATGTGTCTATAGAGAGTGATTATGGATTAGATACAACATCGCTATTTGTATTTTATTCTTACGATAATTTTGAAAATCATAGAGATTCGTTGCCTTTAAATTTTCAAAATTTCTCTTCAGTATTTAGTGTAGAACTGGTGCCAGAAATCGAAACCGGAATAATTAATTACTATATAATTGCCGAGGACACAATAAATAGAACATTTAAATTACCTACAGAAGCTCCCTTAGAATTGTACAAAATAGTAATAGGAGAGGATAATGAATCTCCCGAAATTGCACATTCGCCAATACCATATTATTTATTAGCAAACGAAGATTTAATGTTAATAGCCAGTGCCAAAGATAATCTGGGAATTGACACAGTTTTTGTTGAATATGAGATAAATGAAGAACCTCAACAATCATTTGGGTTAACATTAGATTCTCTAACTTTATACTCAGGCAGCTTTAATTTTAACTTGAATGAGTTAAAAGACGGAGATGTAATTACTTACAGTATAACAGCAAAAGATTCTGCAGTAGCGCAAAATACTACTACTATTCCTAAGGAGGAAAAATTCTCGTTTAAAGTTGAAAAAATATTTGATGCGGTTAATCGATACATCAACGACTTTAATAACTCTAATAGCGAATTTATTTTTTCTGATTTCGATATTTACACTGACACTGATTTCGAAAATCCTGCTCTTCACTCTCCGCATCCATATCCAAGTCCTAAACAAAATAATTCAACTTTTAACTTTTCTGCTATTTTAAAATATCCAATTATTTTATTCGAATCGGGAATAATGACCTTCGAGGAAATAGTTTTGGTAGAGCCGGGCGAATCTCAATCGGTTTATGGCGATGGCGATTTTTGGGATTATGTAATTGTTGAGGGAAGCAAAGATTTTGGAAAATCGTGGTATCAAATAACTGATGGATATGACTCTAGGGAAAATACCACCTGGAAAATAAATTATAATGCTAATATTATTGATAATGAATCGCAAGCCGTTGGAGTTCCGGAGTGGTTTGTAAATAGAGAAATTAATTTGCTAGAAAATGAGAATTTTGCAGCTGGAGATACAATTTTAGTTCGCTTTCGATTGTTTTCCGATCCGTATGCAAATGGGTGGGGTTGGGCAATAGATAATCTCAGAATTCAAATTCCGGTTTCTGCACCTGTTACAGCACTTTCTCCTGGTCACATTTTGGTTTATCCAAATCCGTTTAACGATGTTGTTAATATTTCGGTTCAGGCAAATAAAGCTATTGATAAAATAGATTTTGAGGTTTTCAATATGTTTGGGCAAAAAGTGTATTCAGCACAAAACAATAATATATTTGGGGAAGTTTTGCATAAAATTGATTTGGGAAATTATACAGAAGGAATGTATTTCGTTTTAATTAAAGAAAATGGTACTCAGGTTTATTCCAAAAAAATTATTAAACAATAAATTGAAGGTTCTTAAAAGTATTCTAATTAATAAAAAGAAGTTTTGTGATATGTGTTTCTTCGCCAAGTTCATCGTTACAAAACACAAGATACACTCCTGTTTTAACACGATTTCCGTTTAAGTTTGTACCATCCCAAACTGCCTGCCCACCCAACGATGTTGTTTTATAAACCAGATTTCCACTAATATCGGTAATTTTTACATCGGTATTTTCTATTAATCCGGTTACGGTAATTGGTCCGTCGTAAGTTTCTCTAACCGGGTTTGGGTAAACATAAACATTTTCGTAAGTGGCTTTCCCGCTAATTGCATCGCCCTGATAAGATATTAATCCTTTGTTGGTACCAAAAAAAACTTCACCCGATTTTTGATTAATTGCAATTGCATATATTTCGTTCGAAAGTAGCGGACTATTTTGCTCTGTAAAGTGTATAATTTCTTTTTCGCCATTTTCTGAGATAAGAAAAACACCCGATTCTTTTGTGCCAAACCATTTCCGATTTGCTCCGTCAACACCAATTGCAGTTACCGTTTCAGTTGCTAATAAAGGGTGGTACACTCCATCGTTTAAATCTAAACTCGGTTGTGTTGCATATAAAGTTTCTGAGCTCCATATTCGTGATGGGTTGCTATAAAGTGCTACTCCTTTAGAAGTTCCAATCCAAATAGCACCTTTGTTGTCTTCTACAATAGAGTAAACGTCGTCCATGCGATTATAAACTTCGTTTTGCCCGTTATTAAAATACGATGTTACAAGTAGCTGCTTTATATTATTACCGGTTTTATCTATAACATAAACATCGTGTCCGCGAAGTACCAAAACCCATTTATCATCATCTTCATTTACAATTAAATCTCCCGTATTCCAAAGGTTGGCAATTTCTGGTAAAACAAAAGATTGCCACTCGCCAGATGGTGAAAGTTTATGCAAATTATGAGCAACCTCTGCATTAGTTATCCATAAATTTCCTTCAGAATCGAAATTGAGACCACCAATTCGCACATAAGGTTCGTCTGGTTGCGCTGGCAAAGCAGTTTCTAACGGGCTGTTCTTATTGGTGTAACGTTGAACAAATTCATCGTTTTTATATTCCAGAAGTCCTCCTCCCCAACTGCCTACAAAAAAATGATTCTCATCAAACGGATCAACAGCAATGCAGAGAACATTAAAAAAGCCG
>DAOVTY010000090.1 GCA_030632865.1 Bacteroidota bacterium | reverse complement strand
GAAACAATTACAAATAACCGATCCCGAAAAAATACTTCGAAACATTTGGACATTAGGAGGCAAAAAAGGCTATTATTATGCAAACTGGCTATGGAAAATAAGGGGAATTTTCGACCAATTTTTGGGTGGTGTTGGAGTTAACCGTGGCAGAACTTCAATAGACGAAATACACCCCGGCGATGCACTTGATTTTTGGAGAGTTTTATACGCAAGTAGAGATAAAAAGCGGCTGCTGCTTTTTGCCGAATTGAAATTGCCCGGCGAAGCTTGGCTAGAGTTTAAGATTGACGATAATAATGTTTTACACCAAACTGCAACGTTTCGCCCGAAAGGTATTTGGGGGCGAACGTACTGGCTAATTACATCGCCATTTCATTTTTTTATTTTTAACGGAATGATTAAAAACATGATAAAATAACTCTCCATTCTAACTTCATTGAGTTAGCATTACGGTGAGGTTGTCTAAAGTTAAAGGGGATTTTCGAGAGTGACATATTGATTTCAGTGGCGAAACTCGGTTTTTCTTGCAAAGCCAATGTTACCGAAGAAAAATTAGTTAAAGTACAATGGAATCAAGATGTTGCTTGCAGTTTCTCTTTTTAACTTTAAGCAACATCATGATTAAATATTTTAAATGAACAGCAAAAACCTGATTATTATATTCCTTACTACATTAATGGCTGTACTTGGTGTAGCGAGTATTACACCCGCGTTTCCGTCAATTATCAAACACTTTAATATATCTCCAACACAAGTAACCTTATTAATTACAGTGTTTACATTACCTGGTATATTATTGGCTCCGGTTGTTGGTATTCTGGCCGACCGAATAGGACGCAAAATAATTTTAATTCCATCACTTTTTTTATTTGGAATAGCAGGAGCTGGATGTTTTATTACAAACAGTTGGGAAGTTTTATTGGTACTACGATTTATGCAGGGAATTGGAGCAGCATCGTTGGGATCGTTAAACGTAACGTTAATTGGAGATTTGTATGAAGGTAAAAAACGTGGAGAAATAATGGGATACAATGCAAGTGTTTTAAGCATTGGAACTGCTGTTTATCCGATAATTGGGGGGACAGTTGCCATGGCTGGCTGGCAATTTCCATTCTTATTACCACTGCTTGCAATTCCAATTGGATTGTTTGCAATTATATGGTTGAAAAATCCTGAACCTAAAAAGCAATATAATTTCGGAGAATACTTAAAAAATACATGGGCCATTATAAACAGAAAAACAGTTTGGGGATTATTTATCATAAATATTTTACTTTTTGTAATTCTTTACGGTGCATTTTTATCGTATTTCCCACAACTACTCGAAGAGAGATTTCAATCTAACGCAATGCAAATTGGATTATATATGTCTCTATTTTCATTATTTACGGCTTTAACTTCTTCCCAGAAAGAACGAATCGACAAATTTGTTTCTGTAAAAAAACAGCTTAATATTAGCTTTATTTTATACTTTTTATCGATGTTACTTTTGGCTGCTGTTAAAGAAAGATGGCAACTATTTTTCCCACTTGTTTTATTTGGCATTGCACATGGAATTCTTATTCCAACTATTCAGGTTTTATGAGTTGGTTTTGCACCTTTAAACGAAAGAGCCGGATTTATGTCGATAAACAGTATGGTACTACGTTTAGGACAAACAGTTGGACCAATATTTATCGGATTATTTTATTTGCTGGGCGGTGTTAGCATAGCTTTTATTGGAGGTGCAGCCGTAGCTTTATTTATGCTTTTAATTTCTATTTTAATGGTTAAAACAGGAAGTGTTGAACAGTGAGTATATCCTATTTCTAGTTAAATATTTACTCTTAATTTACTAACTAGAATGGTCGCTAATTATTAACCACTCTCCTTTTATTTTCTGAATAACCAAAGTAAAATGCCCTGTCAAATCTCCAATTTCGCGAGTAAGTTCAAACCGCCCAATAACAAAAACTGTTTTCTTATCTATTTTTGATATTTCGAGGATTTTAAAGTTCAGTTTTCCCATAGCCACTTTATTGGGATAACCCTTTTTATAACTCTCCAAAGTAGCTTGCCAACCATAAGTTGGACCTCGCGAGCCAACAAAAACCAGTTTTTCCGAATTCCAATAAGTCTGCATAAATTCGTCAAGATTACCCTCATTCCATGCAACAACCTGTTCATCGAGCAAACCAAGTATTACCAACTTCTCTTTTTCGCTAAGTTTATTTCCCGCAAAACCTGAAATAGAAATAGTTAACAACATCAATACAATAATATACAAACGCATAATTTTACTTTTAAATTTAAAACTCTTTAACTATTATATTTCTGAACCAAATTGGAGCACCAGCATGTTTTCCCTGAAAACCAATCTTCCCTTTTGTTGGCAACTCTGCAAATGGTGTGCTCAACCACGATGGAATATCAGTTCCATTAGGATTTTTAGTACCACTCGTCCACAAAGCCATATCCATTTGGGTAACTTTTTTACCATTTAACTTTACAGTAATAATTTTGTCTTTGCAGGTAACATTCATCTTATTCCACTCGCCGGGTTTTTTAACACGACTTTTATTGGCTGCCAAATGGCCAAAAATAGCTGCACACTGCCATGTTTTATCAGAATCTGCCCACTTAGCAGAATGGTCGTCAGCAATTTGCACTTCAACCGAGTTTGGAATCCAATTTTCAGTGTCGTTACAATATACAATTACTCCACTATTCGTTCCATCAGCAGTTTTAAATTCAAGGTTAAGAGTGAAATTATCATACTCTTTTTCCGACCATATACATTGATCTTCAGATGCGGTAATCACACCATTTTCAACAGTCCAAACGCCTGCAGGATAGTCAGCGTTCGATAAATCATTGTTAAAAAGCGACAGCCATTTTCCAGACTGAGCACTTGAAAAGCAAATTGACGAAAAAACTACAATTACTACAATTACAAAACTTTTAAATTTCATTATTTTTTATTTTGATGAATTACTTTTGAAAAGTACTACATTTTTGTGATTTGGAATACGCAATGGCAGAGATATTATATATCTGATAAACTATTTTTTTATAATACTTCTTGTATTCTTTTTGGAGATGACTTTAGAAATAAAAACTTAAGTACTAATCTAAATTTATCTGAATACAATTTGCTTCTTAACAATATACTATCTATTTTTAGACCTAATAAATTAATAACCTTGCAAAATTCACCTCAAATAACACTTTCCGAAGGATTCTACGCTGAAAAGCCAGTTGTATTTGTTGATTTCGAATTTAATTGGGAAATTATTAACTCTATTAAATCGTATTCGAAAGCCAAGTATATTGGCAAAAACAAAAGATGGTTTGTAAGAAGAGAGCTTTTCAATTTTAATGAAATGATTGCTCATTTCGGAAATAAATTTCACCTTAACAGCGATCAACTACAAATATATTTTGCAACACCACAAAATTACGAGGCAACATTAAAAAGAAAACGTTATAGTGAAAGTACAATAAAAACATACACCAATTATTTCAAAGATTTTACCGCCTACTTTTCAAATAAAGAACTACTTGAAATAACCACTGAAGAAATTAATAATTATATTCTTGAATTAATAAATAGTAAAAATATATCAACGAGTCAACAAAATCAGCGTATTAATGCAATTAAGTTTTATTATGAAAAAGTTTTAAAGGGGCCACAACAATTATATTTGATTGAACGCCCAAGATCCAAAACAAAACTACCAAACGTACTAAGCAAAAAGGAAATTAGTAGATTAATTAATACCATAGATAATATAAAACATAAATGTATTATAAGTATTATTTACTCTGCCGGATTACGACGCAGTGAAGTTTTAAATATAAAAACAGAAGATATTGATTCTGACAGAATGTTAATTAAGATATCGGACGGAAAAGGGAACAAAGATCGTTACACTCTACTTTCCACTAAATTGCTTGAAGATTTAAGAATTTATTACAAAGAATACAAACCCAACAAATGGCTTTTTGAAGGACAAACTGGGGGGAAATACAGCGCCGAAAGTGTCGCAAAAATTCTCAAAAAAGCTTTATTGAGAAGTGGCATAAGAAAAAAGGTTACACCACACACTTTACGCCATAGTTTTGCAACCCATCTGCTTGAACAAGGAATAGATTTAAGATATATACAAGAACTTTTAGGACACAATAACTCAAAAACAACTGAAATTTACACACATGTATCTAACAAACAATTGGGCACAATTAAAAGTCCGTTAGATTAACAAAAAGCAAAAAGGTACACATACACACCCAAATAAGCTATGTATATGTACCTTTAACCTATTGATATAAGAAAAATAAATGTACCAGTACATATACACATACGTTAGAGCGCATTTTAAAAGAAAGAGATTTTACTGAAATTCTTTAAAAATATTTTCAGATAAGTTAGATTTTGTAATCCGGTAAAAAACTAAAAAATAGAATTAAAAAAATAATTTGATCGATCTTTGAAAAACTGAAATATCCCAATTATTAGAACAAAAAAAGGGGGTTAAAAAAAGAAACTTTTTTTTGCAGACTGCTCAAATTTATGACAACCACGAAAGTTGAAAATTTGGCGTTCAATAAAAAATCCGATGGATTTTGTTGAAGTTTTTTGGTCGTGGTTTATATTAAAAGTCCTCTCCTATTTTTAACGCAAAAAAAACTATAAAAAATTGGGGGTAAAAAAAAGAAAACTATTTTTTCGGCTACTGCTTAAGTTTTGGTAATCCCGAAAATCAAAAGTCGGTGCTCTGGAAAAACCCTATGGGTTTTGTTGAAGTTTTTGGGACGTGGTTTTTTTGAAAATCCTCGCCATTTTCTTAATGCAAGAAAAAAGAAAATTTTTTAGTGTTAAAAAGAGCGATTTTGAAAGTCAGTTAATCAAGCGAAATTTATTTTAAAAACGGAAATACAGAAAATTAAAAAGAAAAAATACAACTAATTTTATTTTCAACAAAAAGTTTTTGCTAAATTAAGCGTTCGAAATAAATTGTTAAATATTCTTTGGTTTTTAAGTTGGTAAAATACCAAAACAAAGTTTTTTAAATTACATAAATTTAGTTTTTGCCCTCAAATAAAATCAGAAACAAAAAGAGATAAGAGAAAAACGCGCTATAACAATACCTATATTTAATGCGGGTTTAGGTGGGTATTTTAAGTTCAGTATTTTTTGCAAACTCCGCCAATTCGTCTTTGACGAATTAGCAGTAAAACGAAAATATGGCGATAAACGAATTGGCTACTTGCGAACTTGAAAGTTACGTGTGATTATTGATACCAAGAGAATGATTCTAACTAAAGAATGATAGGAGTATGAATACACTAAGAACACTTTTAGTCTTTTTATGTCTGTTTGCATTAAGTTGTGACAAAAAAGATCAAGAGGAAGGAAACAGAATTTGTTTCTTTCAGGAATTTGAGCCTGCAATAATGGTTGAAGATTCGGAATCGTATGCCATCTATTTTGATGATGATGGAGTAGATGATATAACTTTTACATCTAACCCTGTTGAATTTGGCATTAAAGCTACGACCTCCGATAATGTTAATTTTGCATATGGAACTGAACAGTTTTCAGGATCAGATATTCTTATTTTCAAAGGTGATGAGATTTCTCCTTCATTAAGTTGGAAAAAGGCCATGCCTTTAGCAGGTAAAATAGATGATTTTTCGAATACTTACCCCATTTATTATTTGGGAATAAGGAAGAGGATTGGAGAATATGTTTATAATGGCTGGATTGATGTATACAAAACGGACGAAACATTTAGATTGGAAAAAGTATATATTTACAAAAATGATGATGCACCAGTTCATGCAGGAACTCAAAATGAAAATTGTAATTTGAATTAAAGTACAGACCATAACATTTTGTATATAGCATAGCCGAGTTAGTGCTTATTTAGGTTTGACTAACTAAAATCGTTAGACCTTTCCGGTAACACCTAACTTGAATTACTGTACTGCCCTACAACCAAGATGCAAAATATCTATATTTCAAATAATAAAATAAAAAAAAAATCTTCTTACCCCAAATTGTTCTTCCAACGATTTAACGCCCCTAAATATTAAGTTAAATAACAAGTTTATAGTTTTGTGGATAGAAAGTATGTATTCACCTGAAGAGCTCTGTGTTTTAAGTTTACCCTTTACACCATAAAACCTATATTTTGATTAAAAAACAAAGATTTGATCTCAAGTTTATTTTATAACAGATTATAACAATGAATGAAAAAAGAATAAAAAACCTACGCAAAATAGCAGAAATAAATATTCAACCTGAAACCTTTTTTTAGGACTAAATACACAAAAATATTATTCTCAATTTTTTTAATCTACTCCTTTCACTTTCATTTCCAGAGTATAGACACCTTTACGTGCAGTAACAAAAAGTACATTTCGTTTTTTACCTCCAAAACAAATATTAGCAGGCCTTTCTGGGTATTCAATTTCTTTTATTAATTCACCTTTAGGATTGTAAACCCAAACTTTACCCGAAGTCAGATAAACATTTCCTTCATTGTCAATAGTCATTCCATCGCTTCCGTTTGGTGCAAAAAATGTTTTGTTTGATAAACTTCCATCAGCCTCAATAAAGTACTTCCATGTTTTTTTTGCCTTAATATCGGCAACATACAACGTTTTTCCATCAGGTGTTCCAATTAATCCGTTTGGCGTTTCAAAATCATCAATCACACGAGTAATTTCTCCAGCTAAATTTAAATAATAAACACCACGAGTATCTTGTATTTCTGAATGTTCATCACCCCACCATTTTCTATGATAGTATGGGTCCGAAAAATAGATACCTCCGGTTGGCGTAATCCATAAATCGTTGGGAGCATTTAAATGCTTTCCTTCAAACCCCTCGTGAATAACATTCAGTTTTTTATTTTCATCAAAATAGCCCAATTGATTTTTCTCATCGGCACAGGTAACTAACTGTTCTTTTTCATTAAAATACAGTCCGTTAGAGCGTCCCGTTCCTTCCAAATAAAGAGAGATGCCTCCTTTTTCATCCCAAATATGTATTCTATCGTTTGGCTGATCGGTAAAATATATACGACCATCTGGGGCAACTGCCGGTCCTTCCGTAAAAATAAATCCATCGCCAGCTTTTTCAACCTTAGCATTTCTGGCTACTATATTCTCTTTTTTCTTTGAACTTGCTGCAAAAAATAATAGAACAGCAAAAATAGTTATAACCGTAATCTTTAAATTTCTCATTATTAGTAGTTTTAAAAATTGAAAATTAAGCTTAAAAATATCGATAAAATTAGAATAAACTCTATTAACATAAATAGTTGTATGCTTTTTATAATCATTCTATATTAGTCATAACAGTTTCAATATCATATTCAAATATCTATATATTTATCCTTTTTAAAGAAAAAAAACTACCTTTGTGATTCTGAAATTTTAACGATATTGCGAGAAGTTTCGAAGAGTTGTCAATTTAGAAAAATAAAAAACATATGTTCGATTTAGACTTAGTCAAAAAAATTTATACCGAATTACCTGGAAAGGTTAAAAAAGCCAAAGCAGAATTAAATCGTCCATTAACATACGCCGAAAAAATTCTTTATTCTCACCTATTCCAATCACAAGAACTGGATTCATTTGAAAGAGGAAATGCTTATGTTGATTTTGCTCCAGACAGGGTGGCAATGCAAGACGCAACAGCACAAATGGCTTTGTTACAATTTATAAATTCAGGTAAAAATGCTACTGCAGTTCCTTCAACTGTACATTGCGATCATTTAATTCAGGCTCAGGTAGAAGGAAAAGCCGATTTGACTTTAGCTAAAGACTTAAACAAAGAAGTTTACGATTTTTTAGAATCAGTATCTGATAAATATGGAATTGGTTTTTGGAAACCCGGAGCAGGAATTATCCACCAAGTTGTTTTAGAGAACTATGCATTTCCGGGAGGAATGATGATTGGAACCGACTCGCACACTGTAAATGCAGGTGGACTGGGAATGGTTGCAATTGGTGTTGGCGGTGCCGATGCAGTTGATGTAATGGCTAGTATGGCATGGGAATTAAAAATGCCAAAACTTATTGGTATAAAACTAACCGGTAAGTTAACAGGCTGGGCTGCACCAAAAGATGTAATTTTAAAAGTTGCCGGAATTTTAACCGTAAAAGGAGGAACCGGTGCAATTGTTGAATATTTTGGAGAAGGTGCTGAGTCTCTTTCTGCAACCGGAAAAGGTACAATTTGTAATATGGGTGCAGAAGTTGGAGCAACCACAAGTATGTTTGCATACGACCAAAGTATAGAACGTTATCTTATAGCAACCGGAAGAAAAGAAGTTGCCGAACTTGCTAACGAAGTAAAGCAACATTTAACTGCCGACCCTGAAGTTTATGAAAACCCTGAATTATATTATGATGAGGTAATCGAGATAAATCTTTCGGAATTGGAGCCACATATTAATGGACCTTTTACTCCCGACCGTGCTACACCAATTTCGAAAATGAAAGAGGCTGCCAAAGAAAATGGCTGGCCAGTGAAAGTTTCGGTTGGGTTAATCGGAAGTTGCACAAATTCATCGTACGAAGATATTGCCAGAGCTGCATCAATTGCCAAACAAGCAGAAGAGAAAGGCTTAATTGCCAAAGCAGAATACTCCGTTACTCCCGGATCGGAACAAGTTAGATATACTATTGAACGAGATGGATTTATAGATACTTTTGAAAAAATTGGAGGGACTGTATTTGCGAACGCTTGTGGTCCGTGTATTGGTCAATGGGCACGCGAAGGTGCCGACAAGCAAGAAAAAAATACTATCGTACACTCGTTTAACAGAAATTTCTCTAAACGTGCCGACGGTAATCCAAATACTCATGCATTTGTTGCTTCACCCGAAATGGTAACAGCACTTGCAATAGCGGGTCGACTGGATTTTAACCCAGCTACAGATTCACTTACGAATAAAAATGGAGAGCAGGTAACACTTGATATACCAACTGGAGATGAGCTACCAACTAAAGGTTTTGATGTTGAAGACCCAGGTTTTCAAGCTCCTGCAAAAGACGGTTTCAATATAGAAATTACTGTTTCTCCAGACTCAAAGCGATTGCAACTTTTATATGAATTTGCAAAATGGGATGGTAAAAATATTACAGGAGCTAAGCTGCTTATTAAAGCTTTGGGGAAATGTACAACCGACCATATTTCAATGGCTGGTCCGTGGTTACGTTTCCGTGGGCATCTAGACAATATTTCGAATAACATGTTAATTGGTGCAGTAAATGCTTTCAACAGCGAAAGTAACAATGTAAAAAATCAATTAACAGGTGAATATGGAGCTGTCCCCGCAGTTCAAAGAAAATATAAAGAAGCTGGAATTACAACTGTTGTTGTTGGTGATCAAAACTACGGAGAAGGTTCGTCGCGAGAACATGCTGCAATGGAACCACGACATTTAGGAGTTAAAGCGGTAATAGTAAAATCGTTTGCTCGAATTCATGAAACAAACCTTAAAAAGCAGGGAATGCTTGGGTTGACATTTGCAAACGAAAACGACTACGATTTAATTCAGGAAGACGATACGTTTAATTTTATCGATTTGGTAGGATTTACTCCAGGCAAACCTCTTAATATTGAAATAGTTCATGCAGACGGAACAAAAAATTCAATTATTGTTAACCACACTTATAACGAACAACAGATAGACTGGTTTAAAGCAGGTTCGGCTCTTAATTTAATTCGTAAAGAAAATAGCAAATAATAAATATATAAACAGTAATTCAAAAAAATTATGCAAAAAATTAAAGTTTTAAATCCGGTTGTAGAGCTCGACGGAGATGAAATGACCAGAGTAATCTGGGATTTTATCAAACAAAAACTAATCCTTCCTTATCTCGATATCGACCTAAAATATTACGATTTAGGAATGGAAAGCAGAGATGCTACGAACGACCAGATTACAATCGATTCGGCAAATGCAATATTAAAATATGGTGTTGGTGTAAAATGTGCAACTATTACTCCAGACGAAGCTCGTGTTGAAGAATTTGGGTTGAAAGAAATGTGGAGATCACCAAACGGGACTATCCGTAATATTTTAGGAGGAACTGTTTTTCGCGAGCCTATTTTAATAAATAACGTACCTCGTTTAGTACCAGGTTGGACAAAACCAATTTGTATTGGACGTCACGCTTTTGGAGACCAATATCGTGCAACCGATTTTTTAACAAAAGGAAAAGGAACTTTAACAATTTCATTCACTCCTGAAGACGGAAGTGAGCCAATTTCTCACAACGTTTACGATTTCGAAGGAGACGGACTTGCAATGGCAATGTACAACACCGATGAATCTATT
>DAOVTY010000287.1 GCA_030632865.1 Bacteroidota bacterium | reverse complement strand
TTCCATGTCGCCTGTTTCTTTTTTTGTTTTACCACCTGGGCTTCCCAGTGGGTAATCAGGGTGTTTCCAATCGCAAATAGAATAATAAGTGCCAAAAAGAATTCCATATTTATCGCAGGCATTTTTCATTTCCATTAAAACATCTTTTTTGTATGGTGTTGCAGCAATGTCGTAATCGGAAAATTCCGTGGGCCAGATACTAAAACCATCGTGGTGGCGGGTTGTAATCACAAAATACTTCATACCGGCATCCTTAAGAGTTTTTATCCATTCATCGGCATTAAATTTTGTTGGATTAAATTGCTTATATAAATTATCATACTCATTATTCGGAACCTCTCTGCCACGCGACCAGCCAATCTCAGTTCCTTTTAAACTAACCGGTCCCCAGTGGACAAACATCCCAAATTTCATATCCTGAAATTCTTTTAATAGTTTTTGGTCAGTAGTAAATTTTTGTGCCGATGCGAAAAGGGTTAAAAAGGAGATAATGATTACAGAAATTACGTGTTTAATCATTTTCATATTTTTTGGTTTTTAATAATCGCAAAATTAACGTGAAATTAGATTATAGAGAATAGATTTTTTATGAAAAAAGATGGATTATATTATACTTGTTACACAGATTTATTAATTTTGAATTTCAGTTGATATTGTAAATATCTGTTTAAAAGCATATAATGTTCTTCTGTTAAATATTATGGTTAATTATTCAGAAATAGAAATTAAAAAAGATGGATTTATTGGTCAGAGAATGACCTATCTTCCGGGGATAGTGAAGAAGAAGGTTTTGAAGGATCCACGGGTAAATGATTTGTATATCACACATATTGGCGTTTTCCCAAAAGCTTTGGGGCATTTAAGAAGTCGCCCTCTGGGGTGCAGTCAGTATATTCTTATTTATTGTGTTGAAGGAGAAGGTTGGGTTGAAGTTGAAGGGAGACGGCAGAAAGTTTTAGCCAACCAGCTGTTTGTTATTGAACCAAAAAAAATATCTAGTTACGGAGCTAATCCAAAAAATCCATGGACTAATTACTGGATACATTTTACAGGAGAAAATGCAGCTTTGTACTCTCCGCCGGTAAACCGCATTATTGATATTCCACCAACCGAAAATTCGAGATTAGAGGAGCGATTGTTGCTATTTGAAGAGATGCTCCAAAATGTGGAGGATTATTTTGTTTTTGAAAAAGTAGTTTACGCGAATATCTGTTTAAAGCAATTTTTAACTTCGGTAAAATACATTAATATTTATCGTGCCATAAATAAAGAACCCGAAAATGATTTACTTAAAAAAGTAATTTCATTCATGAAAAATAATCTGCATAAAAACATTCGGGTTGACTATTTTGCACAGAAATGCAACTGTTCTACTTCAAATATTTATAAACTATTTAAAACAAATTTGGATAGCGCACCACTCGACTTTTTTATTCATTTAAAAATAGAAAAGGCGTGTAAATATCTCACCCAAACTAATCTGAAAGTGAAAGAAATAGGCAGGAAATTAGGATATGAAGACCAGTACTATTTCTCCCGTATTTTCTCGAAATATATTGGTCAGTCTCCGGCAAATTACCGGAAAGAGGAAAAGTAATTAATTCACAATTACTTCATCAACAAAAATCCATGCAGGCAGTCCGGCGGCGTTGTGCCAACCCGGAGCTTTTTCAATATTCTTCGCTTCAACTTTTATGAAACGAGCTTTTATTGACGAAAAATTACCCGTAAAATATTCAATATCATTTTTCTTACTCGTTTTTGAAAGCGGTTTTGAATTAGCAATTTCTTTCAGTTTTGTAAATATTTTTTGGTCGTTTGAATAAGAATAAGTTACACTTTTTGGAAAGAAAACAATGTGATTGGTTACTTGCAAAAATGCTGTTGAAATTGAGCTGAATTCCATCTCTTTACCCAAATCAATAATCGCTTCCAAATTGTTCCCTTCGAATCCCAGATAGTTTGAATAAAAATTGCTGCCACCCAAAGCGCCGTCGGTTAATGCTTGTGGATTTTCATTGGCATATTTTTTTGGTTTAGTAATTAGCGTTACATTTTTATCAATTGCGATATTTGGTATTGCTGCTCTTTTTAAAGTCTCGTTATACAAATTCAAATATTCGGTAACTGTGTAACCCATTTCATTCATCAAAGTAATATTTGCATTTTGGCAACTCTCTTTAAAACGGGTTAATCTGAGTTTCGTGTTTTCAGAAATTTCGTCATTTTTTAAAAGCTGGAAATCAGGAGATTTCCCGTTTCGAGCCATTTCTAACATTGCATAATCAGTACTTATTCTGGCTGTTCTAACTCGTTGCAAAACTTCCGGTTTGTGAGCAACTGCTTTTTCCGCATCATTAAAAAAAGTATTGTATTGTTTTAGGAGTTCAGGATTTAAAAACGAATTAAAAGCCTGTGCTGGATCTCCGTATAAAAACAAAAAATAGTCTTTGTCTTTTTGAATTTCAGTATGAACAAGATCAATATACTTTTTTACATATATTCCAGCCTCTTCGTAATATCCATCTGTAAATTCGGCGATTATTTCATCTGTATCCAAATCAGGATTCCATAGTAATTTTGCTGTTAAATAGGAGCGGAGTTCAAACAATTCGCTGGGGTGCTGACTGTGTTGTTCAAAAATCCATGTTGCATTATTATTTTTAAAAAACTGAATATTTGGTTGCAGGGTGAGGATGTTTGGGAATGGTGCCAGAAAATTAGTGAATTGTGTTGTGTAATCCCAAATTCGAATATTTTCAGTTAGTTTTTTCCAACCTATTAAATCATTTGCAAAGTCGGTGCAATTCTCTTCTATAGGCGCGCTGCGGTCGCATTCGATGGAACAAAGTGTAATTAAAACATTGTTAGCAGGTTTAGTTTTACACGGCTTGCGAGTGTATTGATATGCAAGCGTAGAAATGGTTTTATCGGGGAAATGGGCAGCAACAGCATTTACAAATTGTATCATACTTCCGCTTGCCGAACCCTCTGCATCATCAATTTTTTTGCACGATTTGCACTGGCAATGTTGCGTATTATCATCCTGACTTACCGAGATTACATTGGCATCTGGGGATCTTTCAAAATAAGCTTTTACTGAATCGGTTACTATTTGAAGAACATTCTTATTTGTTAAACACAGTTGTGTATGAAGTCGTTTTTCGCCGCGTAAGGCATAATATTCGGGGTGATATATGTAAAAATCTTTTGCTGGAACAAAACGATGAAAAGTATGAACCCGCGCTGTTGGAATATAATTGGGGAAAGCATCGTGAGTTACATGCAATTTATCCGCATAATCAAGATTGTCATAAAATAAACGGGAGTGAACAGTTCGTGTAGTAATTTTAGGTGTGTACAAATAATTTAAGGGAGTTTTAATTATAATACTTTTTGATTCA
>DAOVTY010000153.1 GCA_030632865.1 Bacteroidota bacterium | reverse complement strand
ATGGTGAATATATTTTTTATAAAACTCTACGCAATTTTGGTTGGGAAAATGATATTTTACAAACTTTAAAAGAAATTGGGTTGAACGAGAATAATGGCAATTTAGATATTGTCGATATGGATTCTTTAGAACCTAAAAATGCAATATACTATTTTGTAAACTGGCTGAATGATAACAAATCCAAATTAATTGAAAATGGAATTAATATTATTCAGGATAAATTGGAGAAAAACTATTATACCGGGAGTCAAAAATTGGATATGCAAACGATAACTAAAGGAGACTGGTTTGATGTTTATGCAGTTGTACATTTTGGCGATTTTAGTATTCCGTTTATAAAACTAAAAAAGTATATCCTCAATAATATACGCGAATTTGTATTGCCCAATGGAGAAATAGCTATTTTGCCCGAGGAGTGGTTTACACGCTTTAAAGGTGTGCTACCTTTTGGAACGCAAAATGGAGATAATTTGCAGTTTAAAAAACATCATTTTATGTTGCTTCAAAATGCTTCTAACGATAAAGATAAGTTAGCTTTTAGCAAGTTTGAAGATATTTTAAATGGTGAAAATAAAAGCGTAAAATTACCCCCAAATCTGAATGCAAAGTTACGTAACTATCAGGAGGTTGGTTTTAATTGGATGCATACTTTATATTCGAATAATTTTGGAGGTTGCCTTGCCGATGATATGGGACTTGGAAAAACGTTGCAAGCGCTAACTCTTTTGTTGAAACTAAAGCGCAAAAAAACGAGTATAAAGACAATTGATCCAATTTCACATCCTAATCAGCTGGATATATTTAATACTGAAAATGATTTTGATGAGGAGACTCAATCGGCAAGTTTAATTGTTGTTCCAACCTCGCTGGTACATAATTGGCAAAACGAAATTCAGAAATTTACACCCGAATTAAAGGTTTTTGTTTATGTAGGAACTCAGCGTAAAAAAGTATCTGATATAGCAAAAATAGTTAAGTTTTACGATGTTATATTAACCACTTACGGTACTGTTCGTAACGACAGTAAAATTCTTTCGAAAACAGAGTTTTTCTACTTAATTTTAGACGAGAGTCAATATGTGAAAAATGCATCTTCTAAAAGTTATAAAGCAATAATGGAGTTGCGTGGCAAACACCGGTTGGTTATTACCGGAACGCCAATTGAAAATTCTCTATCTGATTTATGGTCGCAAATGAATTTTTTAAATCCCGGTATTTTTGGTACTCAGGCCTTTTTTAAAAAGAGTTTTATAACACCAATAGAAAAACGTGGGAGCGAGGAGCAGCAGGAAAAATTGCAAATTATGATTCGTCCGTTTATTTTACGTCGTAAAAAAAGCGAAGTTGCAAAAGATTTACCGCCTGTTGTTGAGCAAATACTTTATTGTCCGATGGAAGGTGGACAGAAAAAAATGTATGAGAGCGAGAAATCGACAATCAGAAATGCAATACTTTCCAGTATCGAAAATGAGGGAATCGGAAAATCTTCGATTGTAGTTTTGCAGGGACTTACAAAACTGCGACAATTGGCTAATCACCCTAGTTTAATAGAAAACAGTGTTGAGGAGAGTTCTGGTAAATTTGATGAGATTTTTAGGATGTTGCATAATCTTGTGGCAGAGAAACATAAAGTTTTAATATTTTCGACGTTTGTAAAACATCTTGAATTAATTGAAGATAAAATTGAGCAGGAGAACTGGAAATATAGCAAACTAACTGGCAAAACTACCAAACGAGAAAATGTAATTAAGGAGTTTCAGGATGATGCTGAAAACCGTATTTTTCTGATATCATTAAAAGCTGGTGGAGTGGGGTTGAATCTTACCGAAGCAGATTATGTTTTTATTATCGATCCATGGTGGAATCCGGCAGCAGAAAATCAGGCGATAAATCGCGCCCACCGAATTGGACAGGACAAAAACGTTTTTGTTTATCGTTTTATTACCGAAAACTCAATAGAAGAGAAAATTCAAAAACTTAAAGAGCGTAAAAGTTTGCTTGCAGATATGTTTATAAATTCGAATAACCCTTTTAAGAAAATTACAAAAGACGAAATTGTGGAGTTGTTTGAGTAGAAGCTGCTGGCACGGAATTATAATTTGTGACTTGCCATGTTTTATCTATGGGCCAGGTAGTTTCCAACTCCCTGAAAGATGCTTGACTTTGAAAGTCAATCTCCCATTTTATTTATCTTTTTTTATTCCTAACGTAAATCAATTTAAACTTGCCTTTATAACTGTCGCGTTGGTCTATTTCGAACTTTCCTATAGATTTTATTAAGGGAGTTAATTTTTCGAATCCATAATTTCGGGAATCGAAGTTTGGTTGTTTCTTTTGTAACAAACTTCCCACATCTCCTAAAAATGCCCAGCCATCGTCGTCGGCTAAATCAGAGATTGTTGTAGCTATTAGTTTAATAACTTTCGGAGTGATTTTGTCAACCTCGCTTTTTTTCGCTGATTTGCCTGATGTTACATTGCTCTCAGATTCTTTAGAGCGGTTACGAAGTATTTCTATATAAATAAATTTATCGCATGCTACAATAAACGGTTCCGGTGTTTTTTTTTCGCCAATTCCAATAACATTCATTCCTGCTTCGCGTAATCGGGTTGCCAACCGCGTAAAGTCGCTGTCGCTCGAGACCAAGCAAAAACCGTTTACTTTTTCGCTGTATAAAATGTCCATAGCATCAATAATCATTGCCGAATCAGTGGCATTTTTACCGGTTGTATAACCATATTGTTGTATGGGAGTTATTGCGTTTTCGAGCAAAAGTTTTTTCCATTTTGTGAGTGTTGGTTTGGTCCAATCGCCATAAATTCTTTTAATGGTAGGATTTCCGTATTTGGCAATCTCCTCCAGCATCTCTTTTACATAAGCCGATGGAATATTATCTCCATCGATAAGTACAGCAAGCTTTAAATCTTTTTCCATTATAATTTGTTTGTCAGTATGAAATAAAGATAGGTGGTTAATGCACACAAAACAACTTTAACCTGATTAATTCATAAGTTTTCGTTGTGGGAAGAAAAATAAAAAGAATATAGGGAAGTACAGGTTTTCAACTTGTAGGAATAGCCATAACTACTTTGAGAATTTGAAATTGAGCATTGTCTTTATTAGCAGTAGTTTGGCTTTGCAATAGAATTATTCAGGTTAAGTAATCTATTTGTTTTTTTTATGGTAAAGAGGTTATTAATAGAGAATGATTTAGATTTTCACTATACAAGAGTCGGGTAACCATCCTTCGTTTCCATCGGCAAGTTTAATCTCTTTCCAGGTACTCAGACTATCGGTAATTTCTATTTTCAACCCTTCGTAAATAAGAAACAGATCGGTGCCTGTTTTTGCAGGTGAACTTTTAACAGTAACGCGCGGACAAAATACAATGGCATTATTTCGGTTTTTAATATCCTCTTTCTGTTGGCTTGCAAACGAAAATGTGAAACCCGAAAATATTATGGCAACTATTCCGAACCAAAAAGCTGTTCTTTTAATTGCTGTTCTCCTGCTAAAAATAAAAAAACCGAGAAAAATCAGAAATAGTATAAACGCCCCGATACTTATTGCCGACCATGTATCTGTGGCATAACTGTCGGTTACCGATTTTTTCCAACGTAAAAAAAATGGTCGAGGTAACTCTTCAATTTTTGTAACTACAAACTGGTTTGCAATCTGTAAATTAAAGTCGATATCTTCATCATGAGGAGCCAATACTTTTGCACGTTCTAAAAATAAAATTGCATTATTTACATCGCCGGTTTTGTAGTATGCATTTCCTAAATTAAAATATAGTTTTGCCGATTCTTCTCCACTTTGTACTATTTTCTCGTACTCATAAACTGCCTGCTGATACTCTTCGGTTGTGTAATAAGCGTTGGCTTTTTCCCAGAGTTGGGTGTTGTTTTCTTGCCCAAACGAATTCAACGAGATAAGGATTCCGATGAGGATTATTGTAATTTTATGAAACTTATTTGTAGTCATTTTTTTACTTTTTTCACTAAACTGACAGTTCAACTAAATACTTTCTACTCAGCACTTTCTACTTTTTAATCTGTTTCTCAAAACGGCTCATAGTAGCTTCTGCTTTTTTATAAAGCTCGCCACGAGCTTCAGAACCTTGAGTAGGAGCATATCTTGCAAATTCGCAATGGTCAACTACTTCGGTGTAATCATCTATAACTTCTTGAGTTACATTTCTTTCTTGCAATTTCGAAATTGCCGACTCACGATTTAAATTGGCAACCGGAATTCCCAGTTTGTCGCTTAAATATCCTAAAAATGCTTTCAGAATCTCATCGTGAAATGCTTCGTTGTTATTTTGCTTCATAAAACTGGCCGCAGCTTTTAACCGTTTTTTTGCTACTCTATTTGCTTTTTTATTTCGTACCAAAGCAATGTTTGCATTCTCTTTAGCTTTCTTTCTATAAACAATAAAAAGTATTATGAACAGAGCAGTACTAATTGCATAAATCAGATAGAACCATGTTGTTCCGAAAAATGTATATCCTTTAATTCGTAGCAGCGGATTTCCTTGTTTAATAAAGCGAATGTCTTGCCCAATTAGTCTAACATCCTCTTTTCGTAACGAGCTAATTACAGTTGTTGATTGTTCTTCTGAACCTTTTGTAACATGTAGATTATATTCTTGCGTAGCTTTTGTTATATACTTTCCAGTTGCTGGATTAAAGTAAGCAAACTTTATTGCCGGAATTGTATAGTCGCCTTCAAAACGTGGCTGAAAAAGATACTCTATGGTTTTTGTTCCTGTTGCTCCATTAGCAGTTGTTTTAACATTATCAGTAGTCCGCGGATCATAAACTTCAAAGTCAGTTGGCAATGTTAATTCCGGGCTTTTGATTAATCTAATATTACCGGTACCGTTAATTTTAACCGTTAAAGTAACCGCATCGTTTGTGGTAACTTCGTTTGCGCTGATGCTTGAGTTTATATTGAAATTACCTACGCCACCCATAAAATCTGAAGGTTGAATTGGTAAATCTTTTACATTAATGATAACGGCAGAACTTGTTATTCTTGACTTTACCGTTCTGTGTGTACTAAAATAATCATCGAAAAAACTACGTGCTTTAACTTGCTGTTGAACAAGCAAGGCCATACTAAATGGTTCGATTGTAATTTTTCCGTTTTGCTGCGGAAATAGGATTGTTTTTTTTAGAACACCAATCTGATAGATTTTATCTTTGTAAACTTCGCGTGTAAAATTTATTTGCTGTGGAATTTCAATGTCTTGTGTGTAAAATCCTTCGTAAGTAGGCAAATTAACTTCATCGAAACCTGCGATTGGAATGTTCGGATTAACGTACAATTTAACTGTGGCAATTATCTGCTCGCCTCTAAATACATTTTGTTTGCTCATAACCACCCTAACAAACATGTTATCTTTTCCGAGGTCAACATTTGTACTACCTAAATCCTTAGTATTTGTTTGTGTTTGTGCAGGTTTAGACTGTGGTTTTACAACTCTTATTTTTAATGAGTTTGATTCGAATACTTTCCCTCTTATATCTATCGATGCTGGTCTTATTTCAAACTCTCCTTCTTTTTTTGCCCTCAAAATGTATGTGTACGAGTAGCTTACTTCTTGTGTAGTTCGCCCATTTTCAGTGCGGATACTTGTAGATTGCCCCGTACTAGGCCCCATTAAAATGTCGAAATTATCTCTTAATCCGGGAGGAAGTTTCAAATTATTCCCCCGTGCATTAAGTGTAAAGCTTAAACGAAATTGTTTGCCCATTTCAACTGCACTTGACGCCGACATTACAAATCGTGTATTTTCGGCTTGCACCGTAATTGCAACAAAAACGAGGAAAATATATATTATTATTGTTTTTATCATTTTATAAATATCTGCAAATATAATTCAAAGTTTAGTAGTTCAAAGTTCAAAATTCCAAGTTGTCAATGCTTATACGTTTTGATTGTTTTTACTTTTTTACTCAATACTTATTACTATGTACTAATTACTTCTTCTTTACCACTCTTTTTCAGTTTTTGTGCGTTTTGCTTTAGCAGCTTTTTCCTTTTTCACTTTATCCTGAATTTTGCGTTCATCGTTTTGTAAAGCTTGTAATAACTGTTCAGCATCTTGCTTCGAAATTTTATTTTGCTGAGGTTGTTGCTGCTGCTGCTGTTCGTCTTTATTTTGTTGATTTTGATCTTTATTCTGGTCCTGTTTATCTTGGTTGTCTTTGTTATCCTTGTTATCTTTATTTTGGTCGTCTTTATTTTTATTCTTGTCCTTGTCCTTATCTTTGTTTTTATCCTGATTCTCTTTGTCTTTCTTGTCTTGTTCTTCTTTTTTCTTTTTCATATTTTGAGCATACGCCAAATTATACTTTGTATCTAAATCGGATGGGTTTTGGCGCAAAGCTTTTTTATATGATTCAATACTTTCGTCGAGTTTCTCCTGCATCAACTGGCTGTTTCCCAAATTGTGATACGCTTTTGCTTTGTCTTCGGGAGTTTCCATTTTTTCGCCCAAGTCATTAAATTTTCCCGCTGCCTCTTCAAAACGTTTCTGTTTATACATAGCATCAGCAAGATTATAATCCCATTGTAAATCGGTGGGTTTTTTGTTGAGCGCTTTTCTATATTCAGTTTCGGCATTGCTATATTTTACGGTGTCTGTTTGCGTGGTGTCGTTCACAGCTTCCATAAACAGCTTGTTTCCGTTTCGTACAAACTTTCTCTCGTTCTGCGCAAAAACAGTAACCGAAATAGTTATTAAAAGTGATAATATTATTAATTGTTTCATTATTGCATTAATTCTTTTTCTTCTATCTTATTACTAACTACTAATTACTTCTTCGTTCCAAACAATTTCACATTTATAAAATACTTATTTTTCCTGTCGAGAATAATAAATTCAAAAAATAACAGTAATAAACCAATGGCAAAAAAGTATTGAAACTGGTCGTCGTATTCTGAATATGTACGAGTTTCCATTTCCTGTTTTTCCATTTTGTTTATTTCATCGAATAAAGCATTTAAACCAACTTGCGCATTATTTGCCCGCACATAAATTCCACTTCCAGCAACTGCAATTTGTTCCAGCATTTGTTCGTTGAGTTTTGTTACAACAACTTTGCCATCGCGATCTTTCAAATAATCTGTTTGCCCACCACGTAAAACCGGAATAGGCGAACCTGCCGGCAGTCCCATTCCAATTGTGTGAACAATTATTCCATTTTCTACCGCAGCTTCTGTCGCCAAAATAGCATCGTCCTCGTGGTTCTCTCCGTCAGTAATTACTACAATTGCTTTGTTTGCATCACCATTTGGTGTAAACGAACGAATTGCCAAATTAATTGCAGCGCCAATTGCGGTTCCCTGTTTGGGTACAATCTGCGTGCTTACTGAATTTAAAAATAGTTTAGCAGAATTGTAATCGCTGGTAATTGGTAGCTGAGTATATGCGTCGCCTGCAAAAACTATTAATCCAATTTTATCGTCTTTCAGTCTGTCAACCAAACGCGAGATTGCACGTTTTGCGCGCTCCAATCGGTTGGGTTTAATATCTTCGGCCATCAT
>DAOVTY010000275.1 GCA_030632865.1 Bacteroidota bacterium | reverse complement strand
ATTAGGTTTATTGTAAACCATAGTTTTAAAATTGGCTTGTTGCAATGTAGTTCCTCCAAATTCTTCAACCATAAGTTGCCCCGGTGCAGTATCCCATTCCGAGCACAATCCATTTTTTAAATACATTTCGGCTTTCCCTAATATAATATCAATTTGCTTTAACGAACTGCCTCTATGAATAATTTCAACAGGAAAATATTTTTCAATCTCTTTTATTATTTGAGCTTCCAACGGTTTAAAAAATGAACGGCTGGTAATAATTCTAATTGTATTATTTGTGCTTTGCGAATATTCAATTTTTTCAAGCTCCCCATTTGCGCTAAACTCAAAAATTCCATCTCCCTTTTTACAGTACCACCCTCGTTTTTCTAATGGTTGATAAATCCAACCTTCAACAGGTTTAGAGTTTTGCATCAAAGCCAAATTTATGCAAAATTCACCATTTTTATTAATAAACTCTTTAGTGCCATCTAAAGGATCAATCAGAAAATAACTATCCCAGTTTTTACGTTTTTCAAATTTAGGAATATCGTGCTCTTCATCAATTATTGGGATTTCTGGAAAAATCTTTTTTAATCCACGGTTAATAATTGCACTCGATGCTTTATCGGCTAAAGTAACCGGAGTGTTATCCGATTTGAGCTCTGTATCGAAATTATTACTCTGGTATATTTTCAGAATGGCTTCTCCTGCAGAAGCAAGTATCTCAAAAATCGACAATTGTTTATTTTCCTCCATGTGTAACTTTGGTTGTTGTAATAATTAATGAGTAGTTAACGTTAAAATTTTGGGTTAAAACAGTATGTTTTTCTTTAAATAGAAAATCTATACTTTTTTTATAATCGAATCATCCATACAATTTTCAAGCATTTCGATAGTGGTAAAGCGTAAAAGTGGATGCTTAAAATCAGTAGCAATTTCGTTAAGCGGTACTAAAACAAACTTGCGCTGATGAATACGAGGATGTGGAATTATCAGCCTCTCCAATTCAATAAAAATATCATCAAAATACAAGATATCAATATCTATTTCGCGAGACGAGTATCTTTCGTTGTAGCGTTTTCTTCCAAATTGTTCTTCAATTAAATGAATTTTTTCGAGCAGTTTTTCCGCCAAATCTAAAGTTTCAATCTTAATTACACTATTCCAAAAAGTGTTCTCCGATTGAAATCCCCACGGCGGAGTTTCGTAAATTGACGAGGCCTTTAAAATTCGTCCAAGTTTATTTTCAATAAATTGGTAAACATTTTCGAAATTCTTTTGTTTATTTCCAATATTTCCACCTATTCCTAAATAAACTATATGCATTGAATTGTATATTTGTAATTTCTGAATATTTTTATTACCAATGCAATAAAGTAACAAAATTAATAATACAATAAATTATGAAACAATTTTTTAAATATGTATTGGCAACTGTTGTTGGAGTAATCGCAGTTTCAATCATTGGTTTTTTCTTTTTAATGATGATTATCGGAGTGCTAGTTTCTTCTACAGAAAAAACGGTTACCGTGCAAGACAACTCGATGTTGGTATTAAATCTCGATAGACAAATAGTTGACAGGGCGCAAAAAGATCCATTCGAAGATTTGGATATTCCGGGTTTCAATACAGTGAAAATGGTAGGATTAGACGACATAACAAAGTCGCTAGAAAAGGCTGCTTTTGATGATAGGATTAAAGGAGTTTATTTAAAACTATCGGTTATTAATGGAGGAATGGCAACTGTGGAGGAAATTAGAAATGCGCTGATTGCCTTTAAAGATAGTTGTGATAAGCCCATTTATGCATATGCCGATAATTATGCGTTGGGTCAAAAAGCATATTATCTTGCAACTGTTGCCGATAAAATTGTTGTTCATCCTGAAGTTTCAGTTGATTTTAGAGGACTTGGCGGCGAAATGATGTTCTATAAAAATGCTCTGAAAAAAATTGGTATTGAAATGCAAATTGTTCGTCATGGAAAATTTAAAGCTGCCGTTGAACCATTTTTACTAGACAAAATGAGCAAGGAAAATAGAGAGCAGCAACTTACTTATATGGGAAGTTTGTGGAATCATATGTTAACGGGGATTTCAGAAAAAAGAGGAATTTCTATTGAAGATTTGAATGTTTTAGCTGACGAAGTACAGACTTTTAATAAAGGTAAAAAAGCTGTTGAATCTGGCTTGGTTGACGAGGTAAAATATAAAGATGAAGTTCTAGACGATCTTCGTGAAATAACAGGAACCAAAGGTACTAAAGGCGTGCCTATTGTTAGTGCCTCGAAATATGCCGACGTACCGGTGAAAGGGAAAAGCAAAGGATTTAGTCGCAATAAGATAGCTGTAATTTATGCCAGCGGAAGTATTGGAATGTCGTTGTCTGGAGAATATATTGATGGCGATAAATTGTCGAAAGAGATTAGAAAAGTACGTCAGGACAGTAGTTATAAAGCTATTGTTTTGCGTATAGATTCTCCGGGAGGTACTGTTTTTGATTCGGAAACAATTTGGCGTGAAGTTAAACTAGCAGCCGACGAAAAAACGCTAGTGGTTTCGTTTGGTGATGTTGCTGCATCGGGCGGTTATTATTTGGCTTGTCCGGCTGATAAAATTGTGGCAAGTCCGAATACCATAACCGGTTCAATCGGTATTTTTGGCCAGATTCCAAATATTGGCGAACTATTAAACGATAAACTTGGCATAACAACCGACGTGGTAAAAACAAATAAAAATTCCGATTTACTAACATTAACCCGCCCAATGACTGAATACGAAAGAAGTATGATGCAGGCAAATATTGAAGAGGGGTACGATATTTTCATTTCTCATGTTGCTGAAGGCAGAGGAATGACAAAAGAGGAGGTTGACGAAATTGGACAAGGAAGAGTTTGGAGTGGCGAAAACGCAAAAGAAATTGGGTTAATTGACGAGTTTGGCGGATTGCAAGATGCCATTAAATTAGCTGCCGAAATGGAAGGGTTAGAAAAATACCGTACAGTTTCGTTGCCACATTTATCCGATCCGTTTGAGGAACTTTTTAAAATGGGTTCTAATAATGTTCGTGCCTGGATTCTGAAAAATGAGCTGGGTGATAAATATCGTTACTACGAATATTTCAAAAAAGCATCGGAAATGAATGGCATTTATGCCCGCATGCCATACGACATTAATGTAAATTAACTTCAATAATTTAACTTCCCTTAAATTATTTGAAAGAATATTTGGCAATTAAATGAGTACTTCATTTTATGTGAAGTACTCATTTTTAGTTAGTTTCATTTTTTCGTATATTCGTTTTTTAATAAAACTGGGACCTCATGACGAAAATTCTATTGTATCCATTTTCATGGCTTTACGGAATTATTGTTTATTTCCGTAATCAAATGTACGATTTGAATCTTCTCAGATCGAAGGAGTTTGATGTTCCCATTATTTCTGTTGGTAATATAACGGTAGGAGGAACAGGAAAAACACCGCACGTTGAGTACCTTGTTAGTTTGCTTCGCGATAAATTTGAGGTGGCAACTTTAAGTCGCGGTTATAAAAGAAAAACAAAAGGTTTTAGGTATGTCGAGACAACTTCTACAGCCATTGAAGTGGGTGATGAACCACTTCAAATAAAAAATAAATTTAAGGGAGTTACAGTTGCAGTTTGCGAAAATAGGGTAGTTGGAGCTGAGAAATTATTGAGCTTAAAAAACGATATAATTCCTGATGTTGTATTGTTAGACGAT
>DAOVTY010000003.1 GCA_030632865.1 Bacteroidota bacterium | reverse complement strand
TTATTTTCTTCGTAAATATCGTTTGGTGAATAGTCAATTCCTAAATCATCGGCAATAATAAAGAGTATATCCTGTTGCCCCGAACTCTTTTCAAGGTTAAATATAAAAATGTAGCATACAATTATAAAGAGCGTAATTAGTAATTGAACTCGATTGAATTTCATTTTAGACCTTAATTATTTTTTTAGAAATTATTTCATTTCTATTTTGAATAATTAGATAGTAAATTCCCGGTTCTAACTTATCCATTTTAACTTGAATTGTACCTGATTTAATATTTTGGGGATTAATAATCTTTATTGTTTTACCAGCTATGTTTACAACCTTTATTTTTGAATGTAGAGTATTTTCATAAAAAGTAATGTTACAAGAGTCGGAACAAGGATTTGGGTAGATATTAATCTCATTTTTTTGAATTGAGTTCAATCCGGTCTGTAAAGTGTCTAAAGTTCTAACACAACGCACAAAATTATAGACATAACGCACATCTCCCTGTGGACCAAAAAATTGAGGATAATCTTCTCTTTCACCCGATTTAGGGTCGCCACGTTGAGCACCTGCACCATGAACATCTAAAAGTTCGGAATTTATTTTTCCCTGAGCTTCGCCAAAAGCAATATAAATTGCATGTTTCCCTATTTGCGGGCCATCGTGATGTGTTGTCCCCGTCCAATAAAATCCGAAGTGTCCGGGATTTCCATCAGGGTCATTTATTTCAGTACACGAAAAAAGGGTATCTATTGCAGCGGAGTTTGTAACATCGGGGCAGCGTGTATAATCTACAATACTTTGTAACTCTTTAGGATTTGGCAATCTCCAATCAAAATGTCCTGCCAATTCCATATTCTCGGCATATTCAAGTGCCGTTTGCCAGTCGTATGTTTGTGCGTTGTCTGATTGCTGCCACATTAAACCTGTTGCCAAATCTGTAATGGTTCCATCATTATTTTCAATAAAATTATTCTTTCCATAATCCAAATTTCCACGTACCAATCGAAAATACATTTTATTGGGAGAGCCGGTTGCAGGTTTTGTTTTTGGATAACCTTTTATTCTTCCATCGATAAAATTTACCCCAAAAATTCCATCGTTTTCATGCATTATCTTGCCAACATACTCGGTTGCCGACCAGGTTTGTGCATCAATATATCTTTCACCCAAACTTTCGTCTCCAAAAGGCTGATCAAAATAATCTGTATTGATATATGGTTTTGCATTGGCTGTGCTTTGCCCGGTAATTCCGTTAAACTGGATTAACGAATACAACTCTTTAAGAGTTGGAACCCGCCAATCGGTGTAATTACCTAACGATAAAGAATCGGCTTTTACAAATGCATCATTAAACGAAATCTTTTCACCCATATTTTGTTGCCAAATTAATCTGGTTACGTTGTCTGTAATTGTACTATCACCATTGTTCGAATACGATGATTGAAAACCATTGTAATGTGCATCTTGTCCAAAAAAGTCATTATTTTCTGCAGGTTCAGAAATGGCTGATGTATTATTGTAAAATGTTTTAAGGTTTGTATCAACAATTTTATAGCTGATATTTTGAGAATATATTAATGTCGAAAATAATAAGATAGAAATTATAAAAAGAACTTTTTTAAAATCCATATCAATTTGTTTATTGATTTAGTATTTAAGACATTGTTTGTTACTAAAGGTTTAACTTTAGACAACTTCATAATCTCTAAGTATTTTCTACTTCTCTTTTAACTTCTCTTTAAATATTTTTTTGAATTTAGCTACTTTGGGAGCCACTACAAATTGGCAATAACCCTGGCTTTTGTTCCGTGCATAATAGTTTACGTGGTAATCTTCTGCTTGATAAAATATGTCGAACTCAGTAATTTCGGTAACAATAGGATTGTCGTAAACTTTCTCTTGGTTAAATAGATGAATTACTTTTTCGGCTATCTCTTTTTGTTTTTTGGAGTGATAAAAAATTGCAGAGCGATATTGCGTGCCAACATCATTCCCTTGTTTGTTTAATGTTGTGGGGTTGTGTGTCATAAAAAAAACTTCCAGTATTTCTGAAAAGGTAATAATGTCTGGGTCAAAAGTTATTTGAATTACTTCTGCATGTCCTGTTGTTTCGGCGCAAACTTGCTCGTATGTCGGGTTTTTAATATTTCCACCACTGTACCCGGGTTTAACATCTGTTACGCCCTTTAACTCTAAATAAACAGCTTCGGTGCACCAAAAACATCCTCCTCCCAGTGTAGCTTTTTCTAACTCTTTTCCCATAGTATTTGTTGTTATAGTTAAAAAAATAAGTATGCAATATATAATTCTCATTTGTTTTTAATTTTGAATCTTCCAAACATTTTTTTTTCAAATTCCCAAACAAATTTAAACTGCCCAAACAGCGCTCCAATAGTTAAGAAAATAACTTGGTAAACCGGAAAAATAACTAAAATATAAAGAGCGACCTTGATCCAAATATTTGTATCAGTGGTTACACCAATCAAATAAAAAATACCTTTTCGTGCATAAAGTGTAGAACTTCCCGAGATTGCAAAAACAAATAGTAAAATAACTACTTGAAAGTTACTTTCAATATTCCACCTCTTTTTTAGTTTTTCAAGCATTTCTCTGTTTCGAATTAATAACAAAAATGGATTGAGTAAGTTTTTAAGATTATTAAATTAGATGTGTTTGATATATTATATACCCGTAAATTGCGAAACGTAATAAGCGGAACAAGGCGTATTTCAAATATTTTTTTGAAGGGTATCCTGCCGATCCTACTAAAAGACTAATTGCCGACCATGGTATTGGAGTAAGTGCTGCAACAATTATTAAGAATAGTCCATATTTTCGTAATTGTGGCCACGAGCGTTTCAAAAATTTAATTCGGATGTAACGAAAGAAGACACGTTTGGATAAAAGTTTTCCGATAAGAAAAGTTAAATATCCCAAGACGTACGAAACTATTGCAAAAAAGGCTACGTTGTAAAAATAATGTGCTACGCTTGCTTTATTAAATGCCCAAATCATAAATAATTCGGGAGGAATAATTCCAAAAAAGAATTCAGAAAAAAAATAGATAATGTAAATTATTTGTGGCTTTGCATAAAAATGGGCAATCCAATTATCTAAATAGTTCGAAACAACAATCTCTTTAAAGAACAAGTAAATGGCTAACAAAATTAGCATCCATACTAATCCTTTTAATCCATTGTTTATTAAAAATTTAATGCGCTTACTGATTTTCATTAGTTTAAATAAATCGAGAATGGGAAAATACAATAAAATTGGTTAAGTAGAGTTTCGCTTTCGAATAATTAAATTCAATTAATTCTTTTAGGTTTTAATTCCTCAAAAAATATATCATCATTGGGCACATCGAAATCCATTCCTGTAATTTTAAGGTTGTTAGTCATATTAAATTTTACAGTTCCGAAATTAAACCATGCGTGTGTTTTGTCCCAATTAATTTCCCAAACATCGTAGTGCCAATGTTCTAGTGTTGCTGAAAGATCTGGAGTATGTTCAAAATATATTCGAAGCTTGCTGTCTTCCAATTTCACTTCTATATTTCCATAAATTTCGGCGTTATAATTGCCAGCATATTTTTCTAATTCTAACGATGGTTTTGTACCTTTTACTTGTTTTTCTTTTCGTTCCGAAATTCTAGTATCCTTACTTGCACGTTTGTTTTTTTTCTCTAACATTTCTGCCGACCAATCTTTTTCTTCTTCACCTAAAAAAGCATTTAAAGCATAATAAGTTACTGCCATTGTTGGTGCTTTCATTCCGTTGGTCAAAACCACAACTCCCAAATTTTCATCCGGAATCATGTTAACTGCCGAAATCATTCCATCGTATCCGCCGCCATGACTAACACGTAGTTTTCCATGAAAGTCGGCCAAACCCCAGCCCAATCCGTATCCTCTAAAATGAGTGTTGAAGTCGTTTGGTTTTGTATGGTCAACTGTATAAGTGTTGTGCATTTTCCAAATTATATTTCTCGATGTTGGTGTCAACAGAGTATCAGTGCCAATAATTCCGTTGTTCATATTAAAAATCATCCATTTCCCAATGTCATTCACCGATGAAATTATTCCACCCAAAGCAGCCACTTCTTCCCAATCGACATACGAAATTGGAATATTCTTATCATTCTCGAAAGCATGTGGAGTTGCAAAATTCTCTTTTGTATCCAACTCTTTTAGCGAATAAATAGTACGGTTCATTTTAATTGGGTTCAGAATCCGTTCTTGAACATTCTCTCCCCATGTTTTGCCGGTAACTGTTTTTATTACCTCGCCTGCAGTAATATACATAACATTCGAATAACCATATCCGTCTCTGAAATTGTAATTTGGCACAATTGCATGCAGTCGTTTAATAATTTCTTCAGAAGTTAAATCGGACTTGTACCAAATAACATCGCCGCTAAAAGTGCCGAGCCCAACACGGTGACAAAGCAAATCTTTAATTGTAGTTTCGCTACTTGCAAACTGGTTATACAATTTAAAATATGGTAGATATTGTTGCACTTTGTCGTTCCAATTAAGTTTGCCCTCTTGAACGAGCATTGCAATTATTGCCGAAGTAAAAGCTTTTGTATTAGATGCAATTGCGTACAATGTATTTCCATCTGGAGTCTGTGGCTTGTTAACTTCTAAAACTCCATAACCTTTGCTAAAAACAATTTCTCCATCTTTTACTATTCCAACACTCATTCCAGGAATACCCCAATCTTGTGCTGTTTTTGCAAAATAAGCATCTAGTTTTGCAAAATTTATGTTGGTTTCTTGTGCATTTAAAATTCCGAAAGAAAGCACTAAAATAAGAGATAATATTTTTTTCATAATAAATTTTTAAGAGCTATAAAAATAGAAGTTTTTTTTGAATTGCTTGGATGAATTATTGATTTTCAAATTTAAGTTGAATTGATGAAAATATAAAGGGAAACTTTTATTTATAGCTTTTGTTGTTTTTACATATAGGATTTAAAATGTTAAAGATTAATCTCTATGTTGTTTTAATTAGTTGAAAATATAGATGGACTTTTACTTTTGTATTTCTGAAAATATTGGATGAAAAACATGTTATGAATAAAATAAAATTGATTTTAATAGTATTGTTCCTTGGGAGTTTTGCAAATGTATTTGCGCAAAAAGGAGCTTTAAATGGTGTTGTAGTTGATAAATCTACAAACGATAGAATTCCTTTTGCAACTGTTTCTGTTTACGACGTAAATTTTGAATTGGTAACAGGAGCGGTTTCTAATTATAAAGGGAGATTTAAAGTTGTTAAATTAGACGAGGGAGATTACCGGGTTGTAATATCTTTTATTGGATATTCAACCGATACTTTAGATTTGGTTTCTTTGTCGAGTATAAAGAATAACGTTCAATTGGGCGAAGTAGGACTGGCTCCTTCAACGGTAGAATTAGAGGGTGTTGAAGTAAAAGGATTGGCACGCACAACTTCAAAAAAAATAGACAGACAAACTTATCGTGCAAGTGATTTCGAAACAGCCAGCGGAGGAACTGCTGTTGATGTTTTAAATAAATTACCTTCGGTTTCGGTTGGTCCCGATGGCACAGTTTTAGTGCGTGGTACCAGCGACTTTATGGTTTATTTAAATGGCAAACCTACACAAATGGAAGCCTCCATTTTATTGGGGCAAATCTCAGCTAATTCAATAGAAAATATCGATGTTATTACTGTTCCAACTGCCCGTTTCGATGCGCAAGGAAAAGGAGGTATTATAAATATTACCACAATAAAAGATGGTCAGGAGGGACTTTCTGTTTCGGCAAATGGTTTGTTTGGAGCTGCTCCTTGGGGAAATGCAACAGATAAATACAGTAATTTTGAGTTGAATGATCGCCGAGGTGGCGGTGGATTAAATATGGTTTATAATAAAGAAGAGTTGAGTGTATATGGTGGACTGAATTACAACACGCGAAACGTAAATGGTTCACGCGTTGGCGATGCCAGATTATTGCAGTCTGATGGTTCGTATTACCACATGGTTGCAGGTGGTGAACGACCAGAGTGGTACGAAAACTATTCGGCAAATATTGGCTTAGATTACGATTTAAGTAAAATGAGTACAATCTCAGCTTCTTACTTTTATGGGAACAGAACAGAAGGTCGTTCAGCTTTTTACGTATATAATAATTTCTACGGCGATATCGATAAAAATCCAATTCCTGGAATCGACCCCCAAAATCATTGGATTTACAATCCAAATAAGGATAACCGTTACGGAGCTTTTCACACCGGAAATGTCGACTTCACACAAAAGTTCGATAATAAATCGAAAATTACTTTGTCGTTATTATACGAGCACTCTGAGTTAAGTCGAGAACTAAATAATCTTGAATATGATTTCGATAAACCAAACGACAGTGTGGGTGAAAAAATAGAACATTTTTATCAAACCGATAATACTCCTTTAGATGGTTTTAGAACTTCTATTGAGTATGAAAAAGAGCTGGGTAATGAAGGTAATTTGGGAATTGGTTTTCAGCCTCAGTTTATAAATCAGTCTGGCGGATATCGTTATGATACATTAAATGTGGATAATGGAGATTGGGGTACGCGCGACGATTTTAATAACGACATTGATTTGTCGCGAGCTGTTTATGCCGGTTATATTGATTACTCCGGAACTTTTGGAGACTTTACCGTTATTGCTGGTTTGCGTCTTGAATATACCGATCAGCTTCTGCAAATTGCAAATGCCGATTCTCTAGATTTTTTCGATAAACCAATACTCCCAGAATATAAAGTGCAGCAACTCGACTGGTTTCCAACACTTCATTTAAATTATAGTTTTAACGAAAATGATGCACTTATTTTTGCCGCCAGCCGAAGAATTAATCGTCCACCAACAAAAAATATGGCACCATTTTTATATCGCCGCCATTACGAAGTTTATTTAGTTGGCGACCCTGAATTGCAACCTGAATATTTAACTAATTTCGAATTAACTCTCGATAAAAAGATTGGGAATCAAAGTTTCTCGCTAACCGGATTTTATCGTGGAACTGATAATGCCATTTTTCGTGTAAATACGGTTTACGAAGAGGAAAATGTGCTAATTAGAAGTTACACAAATTCGGGAAATGTAAAAGCTTTGGGAGCTGAATTGAATGCGAATTTGGTAGCAGGTAAATTTGCCAAATTTTTTATTGGAGGCTCGTTGTACAATTTTAATACTCAGGGAGATGTTTTTGGATATCAAGAAAATAATAGCAGTACAAACTGGAGTTTAAAAGGGAACATGAATTTGTTACTTACAAAAGCTCTCAAATTTACTTTAGATTTTGATATGCGATCGGCAACAGTTACCACGCAAGGGCGAAACGAAATGTTTTACATGAGTAATGCCGCATTTAATTATACGCCAAAAGCATTGAATGGCTGGGATTTAAGTGTTAAGGTTTTAGATATTTTGAGCTCGAATTTAACCGGGTTAAGTACTCGTGCTTACGACTCGTCTGGAACACAAATATTCTATCAGGAAGTAGAGTACGACCGATATGGACCGATACTGGAATTAAGTGCAACCTACTCATTCAACATGAATGGTAAATCGCGTAAAAAAGCTGGTAGTACTTTTGGTAAAGATCAATTTTAAATAATTTATAAGGTAACTTTGAAAGGTCGTTCATTAATAAAAATACTTAATACTAACTAACCATAAAAAACATGAAATTATTACTCAGTCTGGCACTAATTTTAATCATATTAAGTAGTTGCAGTAAACCTGAAAAACTACCACGAATTGCCATTGCCGGAATAGCTATTGAATGTAGTACTTTCTCTCCGGCTTTAACACACGAGGAGGCTTTTCATTACAAAACAGGTGATGATATTTTCAATATTTATCCATTTTTCTCACCCGATTCGCCAGCGTTAAAAAATGCAGTTTGGTTTCCAACATTAAAGGGACATGCACTTCCTGGAGGCACTGTTACCAGAGAAGCGTACGAATCGTTGGTTACAAAAACACTTGAAATGCTTGCAGAAAATTTACCTTACGACGGTCTTTTTCTCGATATTCACGGTGCTATGAGTGTTGTGGGACTTGATGACCCGGAAGGTGATTTTATTATAAGAATCCGTGAAGTTGTTGGTTACAAAACTATCATTTCAACTTGCATGGATTTGCATGGAAATGTTTCGTGGAGGCTTGCTGAAAATACAGATCTGATGACATGTTACAGATTGGCGCCACATGAAGATGCCATGGAATCGAAGCAGAGAGCTGTTGATAATCTTTTGGCCCGGTTGAAAAACGGTGAAGGAAAACCTGCTTATAAAGCCTGGATTCCAATTCCGATTTTATTGCCCGGCGAAAAAACAAGTACACGAATTGAACCAGCAAAAAGTTTGTATGCTCAAGTTGCTCCAATTGCTAAACAAGAAGGTATTGTTGATGCGGCAATTTGGGTAGGTTATGCATGGGCTGACGAACCACGAAACCATGCGGTGGTAATGGTTACCGGAGATGATAAGGAAACGGTTGGCAGTGCTGCAGAAAAACTTGCTGAAAGTTTTTGGAAAGTAAGAACGGAGTTTGAATTTGTGGCACCAACAGCCGGTTTTGATGAATGTATGAATAAAGCAATTATCAGCGAAAAGCACCCTTTTATTATTAGCGATATGGGAGATAATCCTACTGCAGGTGGTGCTGGCGACGTTACCTGGACATTGAATGAAATACTTGGCATGTCTGAGTTCAAATCAGAAGCAGGGAAATCACTTATTTATGCATCGATACCGGGACCGGCACTTATTAAAAAGGCTGTTGAAGTTGGCGTTGGCGGAAAAGTTGATGAGTATGTTGGTGCAATTGTGGACTCCAGATTTTCGCCTCCAATTAAACTCGCAGGAACAGTTACCGCAATAAGACAGGGAGATAAAAATGCTAAAACTGAAGTTGTTGTTAAGACTGGAAGTGTTTCTGTTATTGTAACAAAGGAGAGAAAACCATACCATTATGAAGCTGATTTTACAAGATTGGATTTGAATCCGAGAGAGACAGATATTGTTGTTGTGAAAATTGGTTATTTGGTTCCCGATCTATATAATATGAGAGGCGATTGGATTATGGCATTAACTCCTGGAGGCGTTGATCAGGACATTGAGAATCTTGGTTATAAAAGAATAAATAGACCAATGTTTCCTATTGATAAAAATATGGAAGCTCCGGATCTTAAAGCCAGGTTTGTGCCTTTATCGGGGAGTTAAATCCAAAAATAAAAAGTCAAAATGAAATTGATCGCTCATTTTGAAATATTATTGGTACTATACATCCATCACCTGTAAAACAAAATCTTTGAAATAAAAAAGTATTTTTAAAATCCATTTTATTTCAGCTACATTTACCTCATCTTAATTAATCTGTAATTTGAACGAATCAAAAAAAATAAGCGATGCCGATTTAGCTCATTGTATTAAATATGGTGAAAAAGATGCCTATCAAGAACTATTTAAAAAATATGCCCCGAAAATTTATCATTTCTCACTTTCATACCTAAAAAACGAATCCGATGCAGAAGAGTTGGTTCAGGATGTTTTTTTGAAAGTATGGGAAAAACGCGAAATACTTGATGTATCGCAAAATGTTAAAGCCTATATTTTTAAAATAGCTATTAGTACTATTTATGATTTTATCCGGCGTAAAAATATTGAAAGTGCCTTCAACGATTTTGCTCAGGTTAATTTCAGTAAAAGCTCAAACGATACCTGGGATACGGTAATCTTTGAAGAGATGCAGACAACCCTAAATGATTTAGTTACTCAAATGCCGGAACAGCGCCGGAAGATATTTCGTTTAAGCAAAATAAAAGGGTTAACTAACAATGAAATCGCACTTAAGTTAGACCTCTCCAAACGAACCGTTGAAAATCAGATATACCGGGCTATAGTTTTCCTCAAGGAGCATTTAAGAAATGAATCGATATTTGCCTTGCTTTTCTTTTACCTCTGCTATGGGTGATATGTATTGAAGCAAGTCTCAACTGGCGAATGTAAATTCAGGGGGATTGGGAGCATCTGATATTACTTTTATGAGTACCCATTTACAAATTTAATTTACAAATTGATTGTTTCTGTTTCCCAGATTATATCCTAATGAACATTAATCATTTTTGTTCTAAATATTGAATTTCAAAATTTAATCTCCCTCTAGCAAACTACTGTTTATAGGACTACGCTGCGCTGAATCTCTTCAGGATTAATTTCAATTTAAATATAAAACAGTTAAGTTAATGAGTAAATTTAAAACTTCATTCGTATTACAAATAGAAAATGATTTTGGGTTCTGCAAAAATTATCTATTCGCATAGATTTAGTTTTAATTTAAAAGATGATTGCAATTATTATTCTGAATTCTGATTCCAGAATAAAATATAGCAGTGTGAACTTGCTAGAATCGGTAAAGCTTTTACAGTCGGGCAAAAGAAGAGAATGGAAAATATAAAAGCTGAATTTTCATTAGAAACCGTTTCAGATGGTGTCTGGAATTTAATACCAGTAGAAGTAAAACGTTTTGAACACAAACTAATAATCCGACAACCAGGTGAACCCGTTTGGTCTACATTTAATTTGAACATATTAATAAAAGGCGACCATTACAATTTATTTTAACTACAATAAATGGTAGTACGGCTTCAAAATTATTTATTGAAATTGATGATTTTAAAAAAGTGGATTTAAATATTAGAATAGCACCTAATCAGAATTTAAAATATGACGGTGGAAATGAAATCGTTCTCTATGATAAATTTTGGAATAAATTAAAAACTATTATTATTGATCCTTCTAAATTTTTCCTCACAAAAGGAAGTCATAAAATCAAAATTGATTGTAATTTTGAGGGTAGCAAAAATGCCAGTTTAAAATTAGAATTAAAAACAATACATTTGCGGTTTGAAGTCAGAAGACTGAAGTCGGAAGAACATACGATTAGGTCTTCGGTCTCGCGACTTTTGACTCCTAAAGCAAAAGGCACTAAGATGCATAGCTTTAACTACTTTTGAAACCAATAAAATAAAAATGGAATCTATGAAAATTACTCAGTATTCAACAATAACTAACATGCTATGTGAAAAATGTATATTAGTTTTATTCTTATTAGTGTTTTTTAGTTTGAACTGTTTATCTCAGGAGAAAGAACTCACATGGGAAGAGATAGGAGAGCAATATGAATTTCCGAAATGGTACACCGAAGCCCGGTTTGGTATTTGGGTGCATTGGGGTGCACAAACGCAACCCGAAGAAGGTGGTGGTTGGTATGCCCGTAATATGTATCAGCAGTATGTTGGAAAGCAGACTTGGGGTAAAAATGCTTATGCATACCACCTCAAAACCTACGGACATCCATCCGAAATAGGATACAAAGATGTTATCAATGATTGGAAGGCTGAAAATCTTGATACCGATGCACTTTTACAGTATTTTAAAAGTCTTGGGGCAAAATATTTTGTAGCCCTCGCAAATCATCACGACCATTTCGATAATTTTAATTCAACTTATCATCCATGGAATTCAGTTAATATTGGTCCCAAGCGCGATATTATTGGCGAATTTGAAAAATCATCTAAAAAATACGGTATTCCATTTGGGGTCAGCTCTCATGACGATCGTTATCTAAGTTGGTGGCTTTCGGCCTTTGGTGCCGACACTTCGGGAGAGATGAAAGGAGTCCCTTACGATGGAAACATGACAAAAGAGGACGGTATAGGTAAATGGTGGGAAGGATTAGATCCGGCAGACTTGTATGGATTACCACCGGAAAAAAGAACACCGGAATGGATTGAAGGAGTAAAACACAACTGGATGCTGCGACATAAAGAACTAGTTACCAAATATGATGTTGATATGATTTGGTTTGACGGCTATGGATTTCCATACGGAGATTATGGAAAAGAAGTTTGTCAGGAACTTTTCAATCACAGTTTGCAAAAACATGGGAAAATTATGGCTGTTGTTGCCGGTAAATTCCATAACGAGCCTTCCACCGTTAAAGATATTGAGAGTGGTGGTTCCAACGAAATGCTTTTAGTACCCTGGCAAGGAATACTTACGCTTCGCAGTTGGTTTTTCAAAAGTGATAAAGACAAAGAATATAGACATAATGCCAGAACAGTAATAGAAATGATGTCCGATATTATTAGTAAGAATGGCAATCTGCTGCTAAATGTGGAACTCTTGCCCGATGGCACCGTTCCGCCGGAGCATAAAGTAATCCTTGATGATATTGGGGCATGGGTGAATCTTAATGGAGAAGCTATTTATGCCAGCAAACCCTGGAAAATTTATGGAGACAATCTCAATTCTCACCTTAAGCGTACTGAAGAAAATGTGACTGAAGCTGATCTTGAAGCTTTGAAGAAGAAAGCAACAAACGAACAATTTAACGAAAGGGGTATAAAAGCACCGCCTTATGGACACAATGAAGTAAGGTTTACCACCAATGGTGACAGGTTGTTCATTTTTGTGATGAACCCAAAGGAGGGAGCCATTGAACTACCATCATTAGGATTAAATTCAGATTATACACCAAACAAGATTAGTTCGATTAAGATGTTAGGTAGTAACGAAAAAATTGAGTTTAAGCAAAATACTGATAAACTTATTTTGAATGTGCCGGCAAAAAGAATAAACAAATATACCACCATTTTTGAGGTGAAAGGAGCATTGTAAAAAGGCTTAATTCTTTTTGAATTTGTTGTTATATTAAATAAAAGTAAGACAAGTTAATTAGAACAATGAATTAAAAAATTATAAATTAGAACAACTAAAGAGCACTATCTCATAAAGTGTGTAAGTTAAAAATACCGAGGGTTGCAACCCTCGGTATTTTTTTTGTTCAATTTTTAAATTTACACAGTTATGAAAAAAGAAGATTTGTTAATTGATTTTTATAAAAATTGCAACAACATAATCTATTCCGAAATAATTAAATTAATTAATAGAGGTCCGTATTTAGCTACCTATTAATTTTGTGTGATATATTTTGTCGGCAGCCGCCATTCTCTGAATTATAATGTTAAAGATATTTTCTTTCATTTGTGAACGGTTTATTCGATAACAAAATTCATCCATATATATGTTGATATTAAACTTATTCACCCATGAATAAGTGATCCGTATCCATAAATTTAATGGAGAAAATCCAAAAGCAGGTTGGGGTAATAAAACCGATTTCAAATCAACGGAAGAGATGAAAGTGATAAATAAAAATCTCTCAAAATAAAAAATCGATAGGTTTTCCAGAGTTCTGGAAGCAATAATAAACAGTTTACCGTTTGTTAAAACGCCTGTTCATTTTGTGTTCATCGTTAATATAAATTTCCATTACATATCTACCTTTTTCTAAATGGCGAACATCCATTCCGGTGTCCGACTCCTTGATATTTGTGTATTCGTGTTGCTCGATATATTTGCCATCTTTTGTTATCCTTATTTTTAAAGTCGAATTCTTGTTGGTAACAGTGTAAACAGTCAAGTAATCAGTAACCATTCGCGGGAAAATATTTACCGAAAGGTGTGCGATTGTTGTATCAACTTTGGTATAATTATTTGCACGGAATCCAAAAAATTGACCGTTTCCATTATCGCTTTCAAAAAGGTTAATGAGGTTTCCATATTCATCTTTTAATCGTAAACTTCCGTAACCTGCTTCTGGTTGAAACCAGAATTCTAGCCCATCACCAAGTGAGTCGGTTAGCATTAAAAAATAGTTGCCTTCAGCTAAATCAAGAGTGTCAGAATAATTTGTTGCAGGTTCCAACATCTCGGGAGATTTCATGTAAATTGTATCATTCGAGCTGTTCACTATATAAAGCGAATTTTCTTTTGGTCTGTTATTGGTAAGAAAATCGACAACAATTTTTGATGGTATTGTTGGGATATCATAAAATTCCGATTCCAGATTATTATCACTGTCCCATTCGTCTTCAACTCCATTTGGATTTGCCAAAACAACTGAAAAAGTATTTGTTTCTGGGTTTGCCAAAATCTCTCCAGGAAGAGTAATAATTACAGCTTCATAAAAAGCAAGGTTGCCTTCCCATTTATAAACCATCTCTTTAAAACCAACTGTTTTGTAGGTAATTTCCAAAGTTTTTAAATCCTCCTTTCCAAGGTTTCTTATTTTTATGCGAGGGTTAAATCCGCTTGGATTATATCGATTGTAATTAGCTATATTATTTGGTGTAATAATTTCTTCAATGGCCACATCGTTTGTGTTATTTGGCTCGGCAAACTGAAAGAAGTACGAGGTAATTTGCTCTTTTGGTTGTTCTATATTATTGGCTGTAAAAGGTTTCATATTCAAGTCGAGAATGTGTGTTCGTTTTGTAAGAGGAACATCAATAATGTCGGGTACTTGCAAATCGCCCGGACACCAATAAGCCCGATCGAAAATCCACGTTCCGCCTTGTGGGTAAAGCGGATTCTCGCCGCAATCTTTCCATAAGTCGCGGTGGTCAACTACTTCGCTGTCAAAAATCAGTTCTCGCCACCTACTGCAAAATTCGCTGCACCCATTTTCTTTGTCCATTCCGTGTCCGGTGTGTTGTATTCTAAATCTACCGAAAGAGGCATTTTTAACACGTTTTATTTTTAGTGGAGTTAAACTGTTCTCGATTGGATTGGCTGGATTTCCGTATTGAAAACTACCATCCCACATTTTTTCAATACTAATAAATTTAGCAATTGCAGGGCCAAAATCAATCTTGAAATCAATAGTTAAATCCCAACCTAAACTTGGAGATTCATAACCGGTATGAATATATTCAATCTCTACGCTGTCGCGTAAAAAAGTTTCAAAATCGGTAACATCAACTTTCCATGTATAACTCCAGCCTTCCTTAAAGTTGCTTCCGTAAGGAGTAAGCATTCTGCCAATTTCGTAATTTATATTTTCACTGTTTATACCGCCTTTACGAACTATTTTTATACGATCCATATAATCCCAATGGGCAATTGCATGGTCTTCGGGGTATGCCAATGTTACATTCATTGTTATGCGTCTAACCTCTTTATTTTCGGCAGGAAACGTAGCCCACTTTTTAAAACTGTTCGAACCTTTTTTGGGATTAGTTACAATAGTAATTTTATTGTGCGATATAACATTTGTACTTGTTTGTGCAATAATAATATTGAATGAAAAGAATAGTAAAAAAAGAGCAATAATGTATTTCATGGTTATATTTTTTTTCGATTAATTATTTTGTATTTGTTGTTCGTGTGTTTTCGATTTTTTTTGAATTTTAAATATTATACAAAAATAATATTTTTTACAAAGAAGCCTCTTTGGTTTTACTGGAATCTTCAACCAGCATAAGTATTTCTTGCAATTCGGTTGAAGTAAACGTACGATATTTCCCAATCTTTAAATTTCCTAAATCGATATTCATAATCCTGATTCGTTTTAGGGTTTTTACCTCGTAATTTAAAAACTCGCACATCCTACGAATTTGTCTGTTTAACCCCTGTGTGAGAATAATATTAAAAGTAAAATCATCAATTTTTGTTACCAAGCATTTTTCTGTAATAGTGTTTAAAATAGGCACTCCATTTCTCATTTTATCTATAAATTGCGAAGTGATTTTTTTGTTAACTGTAACCAAATATTCTTTGTCGTGATTGTTTTTAGCACGAAGAATTTTATTTACAATATCGCCATCGTTGGTCATAAAAATTAATCCTTCGCTGGGTTTGTCTAATCGTCCTATTGGGAAAATTCGTTCGGGGTAATTTATAAAGTCTATTATATTCCCTTTTATGTTTCTGTCTGTTGTGCAGGTAATTCCAACAGGTTTGTTAAATGCCAGGTATATATTCTTAACCTGCTTGGTTATAATTTCGCCATCAATGCTAATTTCGTCAGTTGCTTGTACTTTTACACCTAATCTGGCAACTTCTCCATTTACTTTTACCTTGCCTTCGTCAATTAATTTGTCGGCAGCACGGCGCGAACATAACCCAGTTTCGGCAATAGCTTTATTTAGTCGTTTGTTTTCCATTTAGCAACAAAAATATAATTATTAATTTTAAGCTGAAAAGTGTTAAATGCAAAATTAATATTTTCAGGAATAAAAATAATTAATAAACAATTCTGTAAGTTTAATGTTGTTTAAGAAAAAATATTTTTAAAAGTATAATTATTATGAAAATCAAAAGTATTCTTCTAAGTGTTTTATCTCTTTTTATAGCTATAAATTTATTTGCACAAAAAGATACCGTTTACTCATCAACAGGAGATATAATTGTTGGTGAAATTAAATCGATGTCGCGTAATGTTTTATCGTTTGACACAGATTATGCCGATTCGGAATTTAAAATAGAATGGGCAAATGTAAAAGGGTTGGTTTCAAAAAGTAAAGTTATAATTCACACAAATAGTGGTGAAAGATATACCGGAAATTTAAATTATAATACAGACAATAATCGTATTGTATTTATTGTGAACTCATTAGCAGATAGAAGTATTGCTCTTGATGAAATTGTGCATATTTCGACGCTCTCAAATGGTTTTTGGTCGAGTATTGTTATTAGTCTCGATGCTGGTTATTCATACACTAAAGCGAATAGTTTATCTCAGTTTTCAATGACAGGGAATGTGAACTACACTGCAGATAAATGGAGACTGGGTGGAGGATTTAATAATGTTGCAACAAACCAGGACGATGTGGATCCAACCACGCGTAATGAAGCTAATCTTAATTTCAATCGCGATATTTTGGGGAATACATTTGCCTTTGTTGGAATGGATTTTTTGGAAAGTAGTGAGCAAAGTCTTGATTTGCGAACAACATCGAAATTAGGAGTTGGTTACTATTTAGTACGAACTAATAGCATGTTTCTGCAGGGAGGAGTTGGTTTGGCAAATGCAAACGAAAAATATATTGGGCAGGATCCTGAGAATAGTTTTGAAGGTTTGGGACAAATAGAGTTTGATGCTTTCGATATTGGCGATCTTTCATTCAGAGCTAAAGTTTCTGCGTATCCTAGTTTTACTAATAAAGGAAGAATTAGGGTAAACAGCGATGTTTCTTTTAAATACGATTTGCCATTCGATTTTTATATCAAAGCAAGCTTCATACATAATTACGATAACAAACCGCTTGTTGATGGAGTTGATATGGTCGATTTTGTATTTCAAACAGGTATTGGTTGGGAATGGGATTGATTTAATAGGAAAATATATAGAGAAATCTCAATCGTTTTGGTTGAGATTTTTTTTTGGATTTTATTCAGATAGATTTATTATGTTTTTTGTAATTTTGAAGAAACACTTTTTGTATGAAACTTTTCATCACAACCCAAATTGCCGAACTCGATGAGTTTACAATTAAAAATGAGCCAATTAAAGATATTGATTTAATGGAACGGGCAGCCTTGCAAATTACAAATTGGCTGGCTCGTAATTTTACTGTTAAAAATAGATTTATTGTTTTTGCAGGTCCCGGAAATAATGGGGGAGATGCTCTTGCTGTAGCACGCCAATTAACTAATTTAAACTATTTGTGTGAAGTTTTTTTGCTTGATTTCGGAAAAAAATTAAATGGTTCTCCTGCAATAAACTGGCAAAAATTAGTCGATCTACAAAAAGTAAAAGTCACGAAAATAAACAGTTTGGGTGAATTCCCTGAATTAGAAACAAACGATGTAATTTTAGATGGACTGTTTGGCTCGGGATTAACTCGTCCTTTAAAAGCATTGCCTGCCGAAATTGTAAAAAAAATAAATCAATTGTCGAATACGGTTGTTGCCATTGATATTCCCAGCGGATTAATGGGAGAGAACAATTCTGGGAATATTTTAGAAAATATTATTGAAGCCGATTTTACGCTTACTTTTCAGTTTCCGAAAATTAGTTTTTTGTTTGTCGAAAACGAAAAATATGTGGGCAATTGGCAAGTGCTTCCAATTGGTTTGCATCCTAAAGGGATTTCTCAAACTCCATCTAATATTCAGTTTATAGATATGAGAAATGTGGCAGAGTTAATTCCACGTCGTTCTACATTTCAGCATAAAGGCGATTTTGGGCACGCACTGTTAATTGCCGGGAGTTTTGGGAAAATGGGAGCATCAGTTTTAGCTTCTAAAGCATGTTTGCGTGCGGGAGTTGGCCTTCTAACTTCACATGTTCCGAAACTGGGTTATTCTATTATGCAAAACTCGGTACCCGAAGCAATGGCAAGTGTAGATCAACACGATTCTATATTCACCGAATTCCCCGATTTAAACTCATTTTCGGCAATTGGTATTGGCCCGGGGCTAGACCAAAAACAGAATTCATGTCGCGCATTTAATTCATTGTTAGAAAAGACTAAAGTCCCCTTGGTAATTGATGCCGATGCTTTGAATATTCTTTCTGAAAATCAAAAGTGGTTAGAAAAACTTCCACCCAACTCTATATTAACACCCCACCCCGGCGAGTTTAAAAGGTTGGTAGGAGCATCTATAAACTCTTATGATAGTATACAAAAACAGATTCAATTTTCGAAAAAATATAATGTTATTTTGGTATTGAAAGGAGCTTTTACTTCAATTTCAACACCCAACGAAAATTTATATTTTAATTCAACCGGAAACCCAGGAATGGCAACAGCTGGAAGTGGCGATGTGCTAACCGGAATAATTCTTGGATTATTGGCTCAAGGATTTACTGCTGAAAGTGCAGCAGTTTGCGGAGTTTATATTCATGGGTTAGCAGGCGATTTAGCTGTAAAAGTTAAATCTCAGTATTCGTTAATTGCCGGCGATATTATTGAAAACATGGGAAGTGCATTTCTTGCAATAAAATCTTATTCAACTAAATAATTTTATAATTTTGAGAATTAAATTAAAACAATAATATAATGAAGTACTTAGCAATTATTATCGGGTTAATTATCGTAATGCCGGTTTTTGGTCAGCGTAAAAAAAAGGAGGATGAAGTTATTGTAACACCAGATTATGTTGAAGGTATAATATATTCGTTGCCACAAACAGGAATTCGGGTTTATGTAAAAACAATAAAAGAAGTTTTTGAACCTGGTCCGTACGCAGATTATGCAGGTCAGTTATTAGGTTTAAATGATGTAAAAACCAAAAGCGAAATTAAATGGGTAGTTACCGAAGTACGAATTGCTTCGTTTGCAGAGCCAGATCCACTTCAGGTTTATAAAGCTATGGGAGAAGCAGCTTATAAAATTAATCTTACCTCCGATGGTCGTATTTCTGGAATAAATTTACCTAACGTAACAGAGGTGCCTTTTGCGGTTAAAACCAATAAAATTATTCAGATTCAGGATGAGATGGATGATTTTTCATTCGATAATTTTACCGACACACCATTTTATACTCCGGGCGATTCGACCAATAATTTTAGGCCAATTCGAGTGAGAGATGAGCAAAAAGCAGCTGAAGCTGCTCAACGTGTTTTGGATGCCAGACTTAATAGATATGATATGGTTTCTGGAATGATGGACGAATTTCATCCTGATGGAGAAGCTTATAAAGTTAGCCTCGAGGAGTTAAAACAAATTGAGAAAAATTATTTAAGTCTGTTTGTAGGTCGTAAAACCCAAAAAGAAGATATTTTCACTTTTAACTATTTCCCGACTGAACCATCGAAAAAGGGTGATGTTATTTTTCGTGTTTCAGAAGAGAATGGTGTTGTGCCTGCAAGCGATCTTTCGGGAAAACCTTTTATGATTGAGTATGAAATTGAAACAAACTTGTCTGATAAATATAAAGACCTAGCAAAATCAGAAAATCCATCGGCGGGCGAAAGTGGCATCTACTATAGGATGCCCGGTATTACTACAATAAAAATAGTTGACGAACTTAGAATTATCGCAACTGCCAGACTTCCAATTGCACAGTTTGGTGTAGTTGCTCCGCTACCAGAAGATGTGGTTTATGGAGGTTACATGGTAAAATATCATACCGAAACCGGAGCAATAAAATCAATATATAAACGATAATTTTCAAAATATGGCAGTCAAATATGGCTGCCTTTTTTATTCGTCATTTTTATACCCTGATATTTTTTTTACTTTTAGCAACTTCAATATAATTTTGATTTTATTGAATACTGAAAATGTTATTATTTTAAATTATAGATAAACAGATTGATAAGAAAAATCAAAGAAAAATTATTATGGCAAAAGAAAAATCATTTTTTGGACATCCTTTAGGGCTGTCAACCCTTTTTGCAACCGAAATGTGGGAACGTTTCAGTTACTATGGGATGCGGGCATTGTTAGTTTATTTCCTTACCGACCAGCTTATTACCGGTGGTTTTGGCATGGCTGAGTTAGACGCATTTACTATTTATGGAATTTTTACAGGATTAGTTTATGTAACTCCAATTTTAGGAGGCATACTTGCCGATAAATTTTTAGGGCAACGCAAAACAATATACATAGGTGGAATAACGATGGCAATTGGGCAATTTATACTCGCAGCAAGTGCAACAATAGATAAAACCACGAATATAGAATCTGCTTTTTTCCTTTTTTATGCCGGTCTGGGAATTCTGATTATCGGTAACGGGTTTTTTAAACCGAATATTTCTACGATGGTTGGTGATATGTATGATAATGCCGATCCGCGAAAAGATGGTGGGTTTACCATATTTTATATGGGAATTAATTTGGGTGCTTTCCTTTCTCCACTTGTTGCCGGTAAACTGGGAGAACAAGTTGCATGGCAATACGGCTTTTTTGCTGCCGGTTTAGGAATGTTAATTGGAGTAATATGGTTCTTTTTGCGTAGTCATACACTGGGGCCGATTGGTATGCCACCAAAAGTAAAAAGCGAACGTGTTAGGTTGATATTAAAAGATTGGTTCAGTATTTTAACTTATGTAGGTGTAATTGTGGGATTTGTTTTACTCGTTATTAAAATATGGGGTTTAATGACATCGGATGTTGCATCGTGGGTAGTAGGAATATTATCTATAGTTGGAGTTGGATACATTTCGTTTAGTATTTTTAAAGGAACCGAAGGCAAAACAGAATGGAGTAGGGTTGGTGTAATAGTTGTTTTAGCTATTTTTAATATATTCTTTTGGGCAGGGTTTGAACAGGCAGGAACAACATTTAGTATTTTTGCGCGCGATCATACAGATAGGCTTATCGGTAATTACGAAATACCTGCCACTTGGTTTCAAAGTATTAATGCAATATTTATTGTAATATTTGCCCCTATGTTTTCCATGTTATGGATAAAACTATCAAAACGTAATTTAAACCCAAATATACCCATGAAATTTGTATGGGGAATGTTGCTGCTTAGTTTTGGTTTTGTTATTATGGCAATTGCCAACGATATTTCAAATTCAGGTGGCGTAATTACAAAAGTTAGCCCTTTGTGGTTGATTATGGTTTTTATGATGCACACTTTCGGAGAACTTTGTCTGTCTCCAATTGGGCTTTCTATGGTAACAAAACTGTCGCCACCAAAATTAGTCTCTACAATGATGGGAGTTTGGATGGGATCTTTCGCTGCCGGTAATTTTGTAGCCTCTCAAATGAAATCTATATCACTAAAATTGGAAAATATGCTTGGAGTGGAAGTACCGGTATTTTGGTTTATTGCCATCGAAACTACAATTGTTGCACTTGTTTTACTAACTCTTACTCCATGGCTAAAACGAATGATGAAAGGTATTTCGTAATCTGTTTTTACTCGTAAAATTATTATGACACAAATAAAAGATATTCAACCAACAGAAGTTTGGAGCATTTTCGATGAGATGTTGCAGATTCCACGCCCTTCTAATCACGAAGATAAAATACAAGATTGGGCAGTAAATTTTGGTAAGAAATTAGGTTTTAAAACTGTAAAAGATGAGGTGGGTAATGTAATTATTAAAAAGCCTGCAACACCCGGAATGGAGAATAGAAAAGGTGTGGTATTTCAAGGTCATCTCGATATGGTTCCTCAAAAAAATAGCGACAAAAATCACGACTTTAAAACCGACCCTATTGAAGCATTTATTGATGGCGACTGGGTAACTGCAAACGGAACTACTTTGGGTGCCGATAATGGAATTGGAGTTTCCTCCGCAATGGCAGTTTTAGCTTCAAAAACGTTAAAACATGGTCCTGTTGAAGTGTTGCTAACTGCAACAGAAGAAACAGGAATGGATGGAGCAAATGGATTAAAGGGAGGATTACTGGAAGGAGATATTTTAATTAATACAGACTCTGAAGATGAAGGCGAATTGTATGTTGGTTGCGCCGGTGGCGAAGATGCAAACATCAGTTTTTCTTACTCTGAGGCTGAAATTCCAAATGGTTTTATAGGAATGAAATTAAGTATTACCGGGTTGAAAGGTGGTCACTCTGGTATCGATATTCCTTTGGGCAGAGGAAATTCTAATAAAATATTTTTCCGTATTTTGAACGATGCCTCAAAAAAACTAGGTGTTCGTTTGGCAAGTGTAGATGGTGGAAGTTTGCGAAATGCAATTCCGCGCGAGACGTTTGGTGTTGTTGCGGTTGAAGAGGCTAAAGTAGCTGATTTTATTGCGATGGTTGATGATATTGCTGATGCTGTAAAAAAAGAACTTTCGGCTACAGAACCTTTTATGGAAGTTTTGGTGGAAGAGACAGATTTACCTGCAAATTTGATTGACGAAAAAACAGAGGCAAATTTAATAGCTGCAATAATTGCATGTCCCAATGGAGTTATAAGAATGAGCAATAGTATGGAAGGTTTGGTTGAGACTTCTACAAACCTTGCAATTGTAAAATCTGATGCATCAACTAAAACAATTGGTTGTAGTTGTTTAATGCGTAGCTCGGTTGATACCGCTAAAACTGAATTGGCAACTCGCATTAAAGCAGTGTTTAATTTAGCTGGTGCCAACGTAACTTTCACGGGTGCATACCCTGGTTGGAAACCAAATATGGACTCTCCAATTTTGAAAGTAATGCAAGACGTTTATAATAATAAGTTTGGTAAAGTACCTGAGACAATGGGTATTCATGCCGGACTAGAATGTGGAATACTTGGTACAAATTATCCAAATTGGGATATGATTTCGTTTGGACCAACTATTCGCTTTCCGCATTCGCCCGACGAAAAAGTAAATATTGCAACTGTACAAAAATACTGGGATTTTTTAGTGGCTACTCTAGAAAATATTCCTGAAAAATAGATTTTTTATACTGAGCAGGTAACACTCTTTTATCTGCTCAGTATTTTATTTAATACTCCAATATTCCCCAAATAATTATTCGTTTTTATTTCTGCGTTAATCGTCTTATTATATTGTAAAACATTGTTATTCAACATAGCTGTAAAACATTGAATATAATGGATTTGTAATTGGGTTTTTAGTTACGATGGTTGTAAATTTGTATAGATTATAATAACTTTAAAAAACCTTGTTATGGAGAATGTTACTACTTGCCCAACAAATACAGCAACTATTCTTGCATGTCAGAAAATTGCTAAATCATTTAAAGAGAATATTTACGAGTTATCAATGGTTAGAAATGAGTGGGATCCTGAGTATGCAACTTCGTTAAGTATATGGATTGACGATACTATTGAAAAGCATTATGCAAACACTTTGGATGACCTGAAAGATACACGTTATAGAAAGTGGCACGAAATTATGGTTGCAGGCTTGCAGCATCTTAAAGTTTTGCGAGCATCAATAAAAGTTGATTTTAAAGATGACAAGGATTTTTCGAAAGACTTTTTTAATTTGGTTGGATATAACGACTTTTTTAGCGATGCAAAAAATGGAGACCATATTAGTCTATACAAATTTTTAAAAACTTTTGCCGAAAACTTAAATGAAGTAACCCGTCATAAAATTGTTGCGAAAGGTTCTATGGATTCTCTGTTCGATAAAATTCTAATATGCTCTAATCAGATTACTGAATTTGAAGATTGTTTTATGGCTCTGGAAGGAGACGCGAATTTAAATACTTATGGTAAAAAAGAGGTGATTGAAATTTATTCGGCAATAAAAGATATTTGCAGGGTTGCAATTGCTTATTATCAGTCTGACCCTTTAAAACGAGATCAGTTTAACTATTATAAGATTTTAGTAAACCTTTAAATTTGAGTAGCTTTTTAACGAAATAGCCTGCCAAAATCTTGACAGGCTATTTCGTTTTTATGTAGTATATGTTAAAAATATTTACTTTAATAAATTCAATATAAATACTAAATTTATAAAACTATTTTTTCATAAACAGCGGATCGGCACCAATTGTACCAACCAAACTCTCCAGATATTTTACTGATTCATTATTTTTTAATTGAGTTTTAGCTTTTTTCAGGCGGTCATTAATTTTCATCTCTTCAACCAAAACCTGATTATTTTCGTTACCCCTAAAATCTTCCAGATAATTAATCTGCCTTTTTATAAACGCTACATCTTTACTTTGTTTTAGCTTTAATCTCTCATTGTACCAATCCGAATGGAGTACCACATCTCTATCGAAATACTTACGAAGTTCGGGGCTGCTTAAATCTTTACCCTCGTAATTTCCATAAGCCATAATATGTAACAATATTTTTAAAGGCGGAATGGCTGCCACATTACTTCCTTCCTTAAAATAACGCAGTGCAACTTTTTCTTGTGCTTCAACTATATTGTTAATTCCATCAACATAATCTTCCATATTTTGCAGTTCTGGTTTTAGCATTTTATCATTAAAAACTGCAAGAGGTTCATCAAATAGACGGTTCATACATTGAATAGCAAAGTTTTTTGTGATTCGATAACCCAAACGACTGGCTAATATATTTTCACCGTTGTGTTCGAAGTCGTCTAATTTTTCAAGACAATTACTATTAATAAGTTCTTTTGCATCACGATCGTTGGGTTCTAAACGAGCCCATATTTCGGGAATTAGAATACTAATGTCGTGGTCGAATCTTTTTTCTGAACCAATATATCCGGCTGCCGAACTAAAACCTTGATACTCCGTTAAAATGTACGAAAGTAAAGCATTGTTTAAATCGGTAGTTGGAACAAGCATATTAAAAGGACCTTTTGTTAAAGCACCTTCTGAGCCGGCTCCTGTAGTAGAAGGAGATTTTCCTGTTAGACTGCAAATAAAATCCATGAAAAGTTCAGGGGTCTCCTGATAATGAATAGGGTTGTAAACGCTCAACGCTCTAATACCTGCTTTTTTATCGGCCGGATTATTTCTACGTCCCGGAAGAACTGCATTAACAGGGAAATGTACAGGCTGGTCGGGCTTTATTTTGCGGAATAAACGCACACCTATTTCGGCCAGATAAGATTCCTGAGTCTCTTGTTTGAATATATTATTTTGTAAGTAACGCGGATTTTTTGTTGGCTCACCCTCTACAATTCGAGTATGCGATGGAGTAACAAAATATTCATCTTTTTCGTTTTGTGCAACTTTGGTAATTAGTGTTCGAACAGGTTCTGTGTACTTGTCGAAACTAATTGTATTCTGACATAAATTTATTGCATCCTGTTTTCTCAACGGTTCGTAATTGGTTAAAAATGTGTTGTTTTGTACAATATCCAATTCTGCATCTTTATCGTATCCTCGAATTATAGCTTCGTCTGGTCGCTGAAATAAATAGTTTTCGCAATTTGTTACCAGCTTAATACTCTTATTAGAAAATTCTGGATTTAGATTATTAAGTTGGGCGGCAGGTAAAGTTATTGTAGCCGATATGTCATCTTCCATTTGAATTTTCTGGCTGGGAATAAAGTCTGATCGTAGTTTATGTAAATACCATTTTCCTTCTGGACTAAATCCGATTCGCACATAACTTGCTGTAATTTTGTTGTGTTTATATCGAAGTGAATTTCCATCTCTGCCATTAACAATTTCTACATTCAAGTGCTCTTTCCATGAACTTTCGTCGTTGTTGTGACTCCTGTATAATCGTTTTATGTAGAGTGCTAATGTTCTAATATGAACCGGAATGCTTTCAAGAAAACGGTTATATTCATCGTTAAATTTATACGAAGGAGTTAGCAATTTTACAGCGGAACCTAATGTTCTGTGCGGACTTAGAAACGATCTAGATTCTGCGCCGGGATTAATAACTTTCCAGCGATTTGAATAGTTGTAGTTGATTAAAATATCAGCATGAATTGAGTCTTTCTCTAAATTGTTGATGTAAAATGGGCCATATTTAATTGCATTTTGCATTGATTTAGATATTTCTGATTTCCCTCCACCCGAAACAGTACTTGGTTTATGGCAAAAAATTCCTTCTGGATTTGTATTAATTATTCTCCAGAGTTGCTGCTGAGGATGTTTAATTAATTGAAATTTATGGCCAGTTGGATGAACGTACGTTTTCTTAGGCGAAAGTCGAAGCTCTTGCTTAACACCATTGTGAGTCCAACTTAAATTGCTCTTCTCTATATCAATATCAGTAAATTCCGGGATGTAAATAACATTCTTATATTTTTTATCTATTGCATAGTTCTCAGGGAATATCTCAATCTTGTCTGCCAGTAATTCTTTTACTTCTTTAAAAGAATAGTTATTTTTGAATTTTGCTGTAAATGGTTTCCCGTAAACATTGTCGCCCATATTACTTCTGTTAAAAGCAATGGCACCTCCAGCATGTTCTTCTTCTACTAAACCATATAAATTGGCAGAATAACTAATCTGTGTTTTAATCTCTTTTTTCGAGTATCCGTAGTAATTATCGGCAATTAAAGTTACAACAACGCCACGTTCATCGCGACATGTCATTTTAAAAGCCCCTCCGTTATTGTAAAGTTCGTTTTCGTTTTTCCAGCACATTTCTTCTCGCTTTTGCCTTTCTGTTGCTTTGTCGAAATGTGGTAATCCTATCTCTTTCTTTTTAAGTTTTGTAAGTTGTGGAGCAAGAATAATACATCCAGTATGTCCGGTCCAGTGTTCAAAATCGAGTGCAGCATCGTTTTCTGCCAGATTGTGGTCGCCGGCATTTCCGAAAATAGTTTCTACAAAATCGAGGTTACTAACTAAACTTCCTGGTGCAAAAAAACGTATCTCCATACTTTTTTCGCTGATAATTCCTTCAACCTTTGGACAAACAATCGGGCGAAGTAGTAACGAAACCATTGTTCTTGCTTTGTTTTCCTGATTCGCAGTGAAAGGTAAAATGTTACAACTGTCGGAAGGGTGAAGTGCTTCATGCAGCATGTGAGCAAATGCAATTTTAGGAACTTCTATTTTATCAAGTGCTATTGGCAGACCACCTTCAATTATATGGAATGTACCTTTGGTTGTACGTTTATCGGCTGCTGGATTATTTAAAATGCCCTGTTTTATTCTGTAGGAGCTTATCAAATCACTGTGAAAAGAATCGCCATTTGGAGGCAAACTTACTTCGCGTGCCAGCCCGGGTTGGTTTAAAACAAATGTGGAATTTGGTAAATTAACCGATTTCTCAAATTTTATATCTTTTAAATAATCGTTAACGAAATCTTGAATACGTTTGTCTGCAGGAGAAAAGTGGTCGGATAATAATCGAGATTTCTCTCTGAAACTGCTTATTAAACCTTCGGTTAATTTAATAAAGCGGGCGTTAGAAAGTTTAGTGTCAGCATCAGATTCATCGTTGTACAGTGGTTGTCCTATAGCTGCCAGCTGTAAATTGATGTACTGAACCATCTCTTTTCTTTCTCTTTTAATTGATTTTTGTATATTCTTTTCGGTAGTTTTCATCGTATCTTAATTTGAAATTATTACACGAAATTAGTAATAATAAACTCTGTTTAGAGCTAATTAATTGAATTTGAATGTGGGGAATGAAAAATTATAATTTGATTAACATCCGGTGTTTTTATAATCGAAAAATGGATGCTTAGAATCTTTGTTTTAAGGTTATCGCAAGTGAGTTAATTAAGACGATTGTTTACTGAAATTATTTTGAACATTTTCCTATTTTTTTATTTCAGTAAAAAAGCTGGAACTTATCAGTATTAAAAATACTAAGTACTCTTTATTTATTTTCAGTGAAACTTAGCACTTCCAAAGTTCTAAGATCGTTAATTGGTGTTCAATATTTAACAATCGGAAACACGGAAAATCCCATTGGGGGTAAATTCAAAGTGATCTTCTTAGAAGGTGTGATTTTTACTATTCTTCAGAATTAGTCTCTTCCGTTTCTTCAAAAGGATTTGTACCATCTGTAAATATTGGATTTTCCTCTTTAACAGGAACAAAACCTTTTGGAATTAACGATTCTGCAGGTTCGTACGGAAAAACATCTACAATAGTACTTACTGCAATAGCTGTTATAATGTAAGGAACTACTAAATAAGATAAACTTTCGTCTAATCTTTTCAGTGCTTCGTTAATATCGTCAGCCATTATTAAATAGTAGGTTCTTAGCTTTTTTTCTCGGCCGGCTTCTTCGTCAACTGTTACTAAATTAATAGATACTTTAAACCACCACTCTCCGGTGTCGTAAGAAAATATTTCTGCAATCTTCGATTTTTTAATATCAACTACCGAGAACTCATTCTTTTTTACCATTTGTTGCAGCTGCCAAATCATTCGCGCTTCTGCATCGGTAAAAGAAACAGCATCTAGCAAAAAGTTTTCTGTCACCATTTGCTCTTTTCCACTCTCCGAAACTTTCATGTATTTAGCCTTGCTCTCGAACCAAGTTTGCATCATAATATTTTGTTTTTCTTTTTTGAAGATGCAAAAATAGTTTTCTAAAAGCAATAGG
>DAOVTY010000215.1 GCA_030632865.1 Bacteroidota bacterium | reverse complement strand
TGGGAGTTTGTATGGTTGTTCAGTTTTAATTTCCGAAACATCAACTCCTTCATTTTGTAAAATTTGTTTGAGCTCATCAAATGCTTCTTCGAAGGTTTTGCCATTAAGTTGAATGGTATTTATTACTGTCTTATCAGATTGTAAAACCTGTATTTCCATTTTGGAAAGCTGCAGCCCGATTTGTAATCCGTTTGCCAATTTATTCCCCAGTAGTAATTCACTATCTTGAATAAAACGCATATTTATGTTACTCGAGTCGGGTTTTTTTGGTACAATATAACGACCAATTAATGCTATTAATTGCGCTGCAAGATGTTGTTGCCCCAATGCATTTTTTATATCCTTATCAAACTCGAAAGAGACCGAAGTCCATTGATTATGTCTCATTTTTTTAAATTTAAAAGTAAAAATAGACTCTCAAAAGAGACGTTTATAAAAGTCATTTCGAAACTTGTATTCCGTGCCAAAATGCGATGTGATCTTTAATTTTTTCTGCAAGATTCGATGGGGAGGGGTAGTACCATGCTGCGTCGGTATTTGTTTTTCCATCCACAACAACATTGTAATACGAAGCTGTGCCTTTCCAAGGGCAAACTGTGTGTGTTTCGTTTTTAGCTAAAAATTCATTTTTAACCGACTCAATTGGGAAATACTGATTTCCTTCAATATTTATAGTTTTGTTGCTCTCCGCAATAACTTTCCCATTCCAAATTGCTTTCATAAATAATTTGTTTGAATATAAGTCGAATAAGCATCACAAACCTGTCACTTTTATCGAAGTTTTTTTAAAAGGGATAATAATAAAACGAAATTGAGTTTTATATTCTGGTGGTTTTTTGTTGAAATCTTTTATTAATTTACTCTTACTTGTTTAGCACAATTCTAAAAGTAGTACCCTTGCCAATTTCAGATGATTTAATGAAAATTTTGCCACTATGATATATTTCAATAATTCGTTTTGCGAGAGAGAGCCCTAAACCCCAACCTCGTTTTTTAGTAGAAAATCCAGGCTGAAAAATGGTTTTGAATTGCGATTTTGCTATTCCAATTCCGGTGTCGGTAATATCAATAAAAACTTGCTCTCTTTTCTCTTTCAGATTGATTGAAATTGTGCCGTCGTTTCCAATTGCATCGATGGCATTTTTACAAATATTTTCGATAACCCACGAAAAGAGAGCTGCGTTAAGCGGTGTCTCAATATAATCTTTTTCAGTAAACGAAGTCTCGAAAATTACTTTGCTCGACGAACGAGTTTCCAAATAATTTACTGTTGAATATAAAACCTCAGCTAAATTTAATCTTAATAATTCAGGTTTCGAACCAATTTTCGAAAAACGTTCTGTTATACGCTCTAAACGTTGAGTGTCTTTTTCAAACTCTTGAATTAATTCCGGGTCAATATTTTTTAATTTTAATATCTCAATCCACGCCATTAACGACGAAATTGGTGTTCCAAGTTGATGAGCAGTTTCTTTCGACATGCCAACCCAAACTTGATTTTGTTCGGCACGTTGCGTTGCGCTAAAAGCAAAATAGGCTACCACAATAAAAATAATAATAACAAAAAGTTGTACCCATGGGTAATATCGCAGGTTACGTAAAATATTCGATTCGCGATAATACAATAATAGATAGCTTTCTTCAGATAAGTTGATGCGAATCGGTTCAACATCATTTTTCATCTTTTTTAGCTCTTTTGCGAGAATATTTTGGCGTCGCTCTTTATTATATTTAATATTTGCATCGCTGTTAATGGTTCCGTTGGGTTCGATAATTATTACGGGGATTGTAGTGTTTTTAGTAGTTACTAAACTGAGGAAACTGAGGTAATTACTATTTAGTTCTTCCATTGCAGGAGAGTCGGGTTGAACATCAACTGTACTTAGTTGCTGAGTTGCTTCTGCCCACAGTTCAACTTTGTTACGTTCCTCCTGAGCCATTTTGTCGGTTAACCAATTGGTGTATGCCAACGAACCAACACCAATAATTACTGCTACAAGTAGTAGTAAAAATTTCCAGCGTCTTCTTTTAATGTAAATATCCAATGCGAAGTAGTTTAAAGTATTTAATAGTTTGAAAACGACTTATAATTAGAAATATTATATCAATAAAAATGTATTTTGCGTAATTCTTTGATTCTTTGGGTTATGGTGCTTTCGTTAATAAAAAAAGGAATTGCCACTAAAGACACAAAATCACTAAGAAATCACAATGTTTTAAATAAATATTTAAGTTATCTTTCAAGTAACATCTGAACCGTTTTTACAATTCCTTTTGTATCAATTCCGCACTCTTTGTACAATTCTTCAATGGTTCCGTGTTCGATAAATTTATCTGGAACACCCAATATTTTAATGTTTGCAGAATAGCTGTTTTCTGCCATAAACTCGAGAATTGCGCTTCCAAACCCACCTTTAATAGTACCGTCTTCAACAGTAATTATTTGTTTGAAGTTTTTGAAAACTTCGTCTAATAAAGTTTTGTCTAAAGGTTTTACAAAACGCATGTCGTAATGTGCTGCCGAAATATTTTTGTTTGCAAGACTTTTAACAGCGCGTTGTGCAAATATCCCTGTTTTACCGATACTAATAATTGCAATGTCTTTACCTTCTGATAATTTTCTGCCTTCACCAATTTTAATTTTTTCGAAAGGTAGTTTCCAGTTTGGTTTAATGCCGCAGCCGCGTGGATATCGAATGGAAAAAGGTTGATTGTTTTCGGGCAACTGAGCGGTGAACATTAGATTGCGCAATTCAATTTCGTCCATTGGAGCAGCCACTATTATATTTGGTATTGAGCGCATATAAGCAATGTCGAAAACTCCGTGGTGAGTTGGTCCGTCTTCGCCAACTAAACCGCCACGGTCGAGACAAAAAACTACATGCAATTTCTGAATAGCAACATCGTGTACAATTTGGTCGTAGGCACGCTGCATAAATGTTGAGTAAATGTTGCAAAACGGCACCATTCCTTGGGTTGCAAGTCCGGCAGAAAATGTAACGGCATGTTGTTCTGCAATACCCACGTCGAATGCACGATCTGGCATTTTTTCAATCATCAAATTCATTGAGCATCCGGTTGGCATCGCCGGTGTAATTCCAACAATTTTTTCGTTTTGTTCTGCTAGTTCAACAAGAGTCTCTCCAAAAACATTTTGGAATTTTGAAGATTTTTCAATGGGGCAATCACACGAATATATTTCGCCAGTGTCTTTATCAAAAACTCCTGGTGCGTGGTATTTAGTCTGGTTAAGTTCGGCCTGTTTAAAACCTTTGCCTTTTTGTGTAATTACATGTAGAAGTTTTGGTCCTGATATCTTTTTTAAGTCGTTTAAAACTTTTGTAAGATACACAACATCATGACCGTCAACAGGTCCAAAATATCTAAAATCAAACGCTTCAAAAAGATTGTTCTCTTTCAGAATCATATTTTTTAAAGCGTGCTGATTTCTTTGAATAAATTTACGGGTTTTCTTCCCGATTGTATCTAATTTCCCAAGCCCCTGCCAAACATCTTTTTTAAATCGGTTGTAAGTTCCTGATTTCGAAATATTCAGTAAATACTGATTTAGTACTCCGGCTGCAGGGTCTATTGCCATGTTATTATCGTTTAAAATAACTAACAAATCGGCATTGTTGCCACCCGCATTATTTAGCGCTTCAAATGCCATTCCACCGGCCATAGATCCATCGCCAATAATGGCAACTACTTTACGGTTTTTTTCGTTTTTTAATCGAGCGGCAACTGCCATACCCAATGCTGCCGAAATAGAGGTTGAAGCATGTCCAACTCCAAAAGCATCAAACTCACTTTCATCTCTTTTAGGAAATCCACTAATTCCTTTGTATTTCCGGTTAGAATTAAAATTGTCGCGTCTGCCGGTAAGAATTTTATGCCCGTACGCCTGATGTCCCACATCCCAAATTAATTGGTCGTAAGGTGTGTTATAAACATAATGCAAAGCAACGGTAAGTTCTACCACCCCAAGGCTCGCACCAAAATGACCGGGATTTGAAGATACGGTTTCAATAATGAAATCTCTGAGTTCTCCACAAACATTTAGAAGTTCTTCTTGAGACAACTTCTTTAGATCTTCGGGTTTATTAATATTTTCGAGTATCTTCTCCTTTGTTTCATCCATTCTTACGAAAAATATTTCCAAAGATAATAAGAGACCTTAAAAGCTCTCTGAAAATTATCCTTTTATTTTAATTTCTTAAGATAATATAATTTCTACTCCTATTTTTGTTCATCTTTCCCAGCTCCAATAGGAATGTTTACTTTGAAATGTAAAGAGTTATGCTGTGTTCCGGAACGATATTTAAAAACATTTGTTAATCCCTGATAATACCGAATTCCCACAGTAACACCTTTATCTTTTTTTAATTTATATCCTACTCCACCTGCCAGTCCGGCATTAAACCAGTTAATTAAATTGTCATTGTAATCTTTTATTTTCACGTCTTTATTATCTTCATTAGAAGTAAATTCAACCCAAGAATTGTAGACTAATCCCATTTGAGGGCCTGCTTCAATATAGATACGGTTTTTAAATTTATAGTTTACCAAAAATGGCAACATAAAAGTATTTAGCTTTTGATTGTAATTTCCTTGAACCTCGTACATGTCGGCTTCTAAAAAATCCAGATCATTTTCCGATAAATTTTTCATCCCAAAATTTGATTTTACTTGCACTCCTGTATAGAAATACCATTGGTCTTTCATTTTTATGTCGAAGTAGAAGCCTAGATTAAAATTTCCAAGGCTTTTGGTATTATCAAATCCTGATATATTGGTTAAATTCAATCCACCTTCTAACCCAAACTCTAACCCCTCTGAGTTTAATTTATCTCCTAGTAATAGAGATATAAGAATTTGAGATTGAGCTGTAAAGCCTAAAATGATTAAACTTATAACTAACAAAGATTTTTTCATATTGCTTTTTTAAACAGTTGCAGATGTTAACAAATGTTGTACGAAAGTAAAAAAATTAAATAGAACCTAAAATTACCTGATGCGCAGCAAAAGTATTTTCTGATACTCCAATTCCGTATTTTGTAAAATCTAATTATAATATTACCGTTTAATAAGTTAAACCCACCGTTTAATAAATGGTTCTTTTATATTTCAATTTTAACTCCCAACTTTGGGTAAACTAATTTCAACAAATATGAAAGCTAATTCGATAATATTAACAACTCTTTTTATTTCGTTTTTTCTATGTTCATTCTCCCAAGAGCAACCAATTAAATTAAGGATGGAGGTGGGGCATGAATATATTTTTGAAAAAATAGAAAAAGGCTATTTAATAGGGAAAAATGAAAGTGAAAGTGTGCATTCTGTTGAAACCAAGGTTGTTCGGATGAAAGTTGAAGAGGTTGTCCCAAATAAACAAGTACATATTGCACTAAGTTTTATTAAAAATTTTAAAGACGGTAATGCGCGCAAAGGTGCAATAAATAGAACTGACCATTTTTATCCTGAATTCAAAGATGGCGATTACAGTTTTAATATTAATGAAGATATATTTTCAAAGACACAAATCTATT
>DAOVTY010000033.1 GCA_030632865.1 Bacteroidota bacterium | reverse complement strand
GTTAATTCCATGCCAGCCGTAAAAATCGAAATAATCAGTTTTTAAATCTTTTAATTGATTTTCAACCATTTTACGCACTTCATCTGCTGTCTCCGGGTTTCCTTTTGTCATTAAATGATAAGTGTCGCGCGGAATTTTAAGTTCGTCATTTAGTATTTTTCCATAAATGGTTTCACTTTTTATGTACCCCCAGGCTGTTTCAATATGATTTATTCCGGCATCTAAAGCAAGTTTAACCGTTTTTATACCTTGTTCCAGAGTCTCATTGGAAATCTCTTTTCTAGGCTCATTCCAAACATTGTTAAAACGCATTCCTCCTAAAGTGATAACGCTTATTTGCTTTTCAGTTTTGCCAAATCTTCTGTATTCCATAGAAGATTTTTCGTTTAAAATTTTTGACATAAGGTACTTCAAAATTTATTTTAGCAAATAAAGCTAAAAGAATGTAACATATTGATAAATAATAATCAGTGTTAAGTTTATCGTTATAATAATTTGAGTGTGGTAAAAATAATGTACAAAGAAGCTGGTTAGGAATAATTTGTTGGTGGAGCGAATTTTGGATCGGTATTATTCTACAAGAGTCAACAATACGCTGAATTTGCACTATTTGTGCAATAAAATCCATTCTTCTACTATAAATTGCTGGTAACCCAATCATTTGCTCTAAAATTGGAGAAAATGTCTAGCGTTCCTATTTCTGAATTAACATGTTGGTAAGAGTGCAAGTGAAAATATTATTCCATCTTTGAATTATGCAAAAGTTTAAGCCCAAATTAATCGAGTTGAATGAGACCTTTTTTTATTGCATATTTTATTAAATCTGAATTCGATTTTAAGTTTAATTTTTCAAAAATATGTTGTTTGTGTGTTCCAACTGTTTTTACACTTATAAATAGTTTTTCACTAATTTCACGCGTTGACTTTCCTTCAGCGTATAAAATGAAAATTTCTTTTTCCCTTTTTGATAAAGTAGAAATGCCTTCGGAATCGTTTTTCGATGGTTCCAAATATCCATTTATAATCATTGTTGTAATATCTGTACTTAGATATTTTTTCCCGGCATGCACCGACTTAATAGCATCTGTTAATTGTTGATATGTACAGTTTTTTAGTAAATACCCATCAGCACCTGCTTCTAAAATACCCTTTACATATTGTTTTTCGGAGTGCATCGAGAGAGCAATAATTTTTATCTCCGGCATCTTTTCTTTTAGCTCTCGCGTAGCCTCAATCCCATTCATGTTTGGCATTGCAATATCAATTAAAAGAACGTCGGGTTTAAAATGACTTACTTTTTTTATAGCATCCTTACCATCAACAGCCTCTGCGACAACTTCAATATCTGGTGCCGAAAATAATAAATTAACTAAGCCTTCTCTAAACAACTGATGATCATCTGTAACCAGAACTTTTATTTTCATAGCTTAAACTTATTAATTATAAAATTAACGTTTTTAATATTACTATTGTTTAGTTTTAATTAAAAGGGACAATAATTTTTGCTTTTGTTCCGCGGTTTAAAATAGAATTAATTTTAATAGAGCCATTAATACTGTCCAATCGTTCAACTATACTCATTAATCCATAGCCGCCTGTATTTGCAGCAGTTTTATTTTTTTCTACATTAAATCCAATTCCATCGTCTTCAACTATTATATTGTACATCTCTTTTTCTGTAAAAACTTGCACACTTATTTTTGTAGCATTCGCATGTTTATTTATATTGGTAAATAACTCGTTTACAATTCGATATAAAAATATATTGTGCTCGTTTTTAAGTTCTTCAGGCACGTCATTAACTGTTAAAATAGTTTCAATTCCGGTTTTTCTTTCAATTTGTTCTAGTTTCCATTTAATGGCCGGAACAAGACCCAATTCATATAAAATTGGCGGACTTAAATCATAAGTCAAAGTACGTGATTCATCTATTGCTTTATTTAACAACTCAGATGTTCCCTTAATTATTTTCTTTACATCTGGTGTGCAATTTACGTCATTTATCGAAGATAAATTCATATAAGCCAAAGATAGGGTTTGTCCTAGGCTATCATGCAGATTTTCAGCTATTCTTCTTCGTTCTCTCTCTTCAATTAACGTTATTTCGGAATTTAATTTTTTTAGTTTTGCCTGATATTTTTTTATCTGTTTTAAATTATCTTTTAGTGCTATCTCAGCTTTTTTACGTCTGGTTATATCGTAGCAAGCGCCTCTTTTGCCTTTGTAAATACCATTCTTGTCTATAACAGAGAAACCACTAACAGATAGCCATAATTCATTTTGGTTAATATTTAATTCAATTTCAATATTACTAAACTTAATATTTTTAATTATTTCTTTTCCATCCAGGGTGCCAGTTAATTGAAAAAGACTTTCAAAGTTCTGCTTTCCAATAATATCAAGAGGAGAAACTTCTAATGTTTGTTCAACAACAGGACTAACATAAATAAATATATCATCCGAATCTACTTCCCAATAAAATTCACGGGCATGTTCCGAAATTTGAATAAACCGGTTTTCGTCTTGTAGATGCTTTCTGTTTTGATCTTTTATGTCGAATTCTAAATTTTCATTTCGTTTTCGCAATAAATCTTCAACTTCCTTAATTCGTAATGCTACATTTATTCGTGCCCTTAATTCACTTTGATTAAAAGGTTTCGAAATAAATGCATCAGCTCCTGCATCAAGTCCTTTTGTTCGTTCCAATGCATCTTGTCCTAGTGCAGAAACCATCAGTATAGGAATATGTTTTGTTCTATTTGATCCTTTTAATATTTTACAAACATCAAATCCATTTAATCCCGGCATCAAAATATCAAGAAGAATTAATTCTGGTTTCTCCTCGTTTGCTTTCTCAATTCCATCTTCTCCTGTTAGAGAATGTATATAAATAAAGTTTGGATAATATGTTTTTAATATCTCTCCAATAAGTTCCAGATTAATGCTATTATCATCTATAGCAAGGATTTTTTTCATTACGTTTTAACCTTTTTTAGTTCAAATTACATGATTTTGCAGTCAAAATAAATTACATTAATAACATTCCTAAAATTAATAATAATTTTTTTAATAAAAATAAGTTAAAAGGAAATTTGTAACTCAATGCATCATTTTAAGTTTAGGCTGTTAAATACAAAATTGAATACCTGATTGAATGTTGAAATTTTGGCTCCAATTAATTTTTATTGATATGTCATTCTTATTGTGCAATATAGGTGGATAAGTTGAGACTTTATAAAATAAAAAACCCGGAAAATATTCCGGGAAAAAGGTCTGAAATTGAAAGCAACTTCATTTTATATGATTTTGTATCGGGTCTGATATCTGTTATCAAAATTAGATATTATTAAAGAATGTTGTGAGATTTTAAACCTGATTTTGTACTTGTTAACCGCTTAAAATAACGGGCATAATTACTGATTATTTATAAGCATTTTGTAAATGATATAGAATAACGGCTAACATTGTTCTTTGTCTGTTTGTTAATTTTTATTAGGAGTATAGTTTATATGTAAAGCTCGTGTTGGGTTATTCTGTAAGAAGGATTATTTTTTAACAAAGAGCAATTATATTTTTTAAGGAATATATTAAATTGGAGTATCAGGTACTAATAATACAAAAGTTATAACATTCTAAATGTCAGTTTAATAATAGTAAATTAGGAGTTAGTAATCCTTAATAAGGGCAGTGTGAATAAGACTTGAAATTAATTCAGGGACAATAAAAAAGCCGTTTCTCAATAAGAAAAACGGCTTTAATTATTTGTATTTTAAAGAATTACTTCTTATAAACTTTATTGTAACCATAAATTGCACTATCTCCCAATTCCTCTTCAATACGAAGTAATTGATTGTATTTTGCCATGCGGTCTGAGCGGCTTAAAGATCCGGTTTTGATCTGGCCAGAATTTGTTGCAACCGCAATATCCGCAATTGTAGAATCTTCAGTTTCGCCAGAACGATGCGATGTTACAGAAGTAAAACCTGCACGGTGAGCCATTTCAATAGCATCTAATGTTTCTGTTAAAGTACCAATTTGGTTAACTTTAATAAGAATTGAATTGGCAGCACCTAATTCAATACCTTTTTTCAAATATTCAACGTTTGTTACAAAAAGGTCGTCGCCAACCAACTGGCATTTGTCGCCCAATTCATTTTGTAGCAACACAAAACCGTCCCAGTCTGCTTCGTCCATTCCGTCTTCGATAGAATCGATTGGGAAGTTAGCAACCAACTCAGCAAGGTATGCAACTTGTTCTGCTGAAGTTCGTTTTGCAGCACCTTCAACTTCAAATTTTTCGTAATTGTAAACACCATTCTCATAAAACTCAGAAGCAGCACAATCGAGAGCGATAGAAATTTCACCACCATCTTCTGCACGACCTGGTTTGTATCCGGCATTTTTAATAGCTAAAATTATACTGTTCAATGCATCTTCTGTTCCATCTAAAGCAGGAGCAAAACCTCCTTCGTCGCCAACAGCAGTACTTAAGTTACGTCCTTTTAACACAGCTTTTAACGAATGAAAAACCTCAGCACCCATTCTTAGAGCTTCGCGGAAAGATGGAGCTCCAATTGGGCGAATCATAAATTCCTGAAATGCAATTGGTGCATCGGAATGAGAACCACCGTTAATAATATTCATCATTGGTACGGGCAATGTTTTAGCATTTGCACCACCAATGTAACGATACAATGGAAGTTCGCAATACTCGGCAGCAGCTTTTGCAACAGCCAAAGAAACTCCTAACATTGCGTTAGCACCTAATTTAGATTTTGTTTTAGTTCCGTCCATCTCCAACATTTTGTTGTCGATACCAACCTGGTCAGTAGCATCCCAACCTATTAACTCCTGTGCAATTACATCGTTAACATTTTTAACTGCTTTTAAACAACCTTTTCCAAGATAACGACTTTTGTCGCCGTCTCGTAATTCGAGTGCTTCGTTTTCTCCGGTTGATGCTCCTGAAGGAACAGCAGCACGACCAAATGCACCACTTTCTAATAATACTTCAACTTCTAGAGTTGGGTTACCACGAGAATCTAAAATCTCTCTTGCTTTTACATCGTTAATTAACATTGTGAATTGTTTTTATTATTTATAATTCTATTTGTTTATGTCAGTAAATCAGATAGTTAATGCTGATTTGCCAAATGCATTACAAAGGTAGTAATTAGTTCTATTGCAAAATAGGGGTTCTATTATTGCTTTATATTATTTGATGTTGGGTTAACTTAAAAATTGTTAATCTGTAAATTGTAAACTATTAACTCCGATTATTAAATTATAAATCTTACAAATCTGAAAAAACTACTGCTGAAAACTTTGATTGAGAACTATTTATATTTTTCTCCTTTTTCGTAACGCACAACATCCAATTCTTGAAATGTAATTAACCCGCCTTTTTTACTTTTGTCTAACATATTATTTATTTTTCCTGCAAATTCATCCAGCTTTTCAATGCTATCGATGATTTCTATAACTACTGGCAAATCGCTAGAAAGTGCGAATATTTTCATTGTACGAATTGAGTGGCTTGCTCCAAAAGACATAACTCCTTTAAAAACTGTAGCCCCTGCCATTCCAGCTTTTCTCGCTGCAAAGACTATCTCTTCCGATAAATGTCGTCCTCTAATTTTATCGTTATCACCAACATAAATTTTAAGTATCCCTGTTTTTTCTGAAATATTCATTTGTAAAAATTTAGATTATATGTAATAATTATCGAGTTACTACTTTTTCTAATACACGAAAAATGATTAGTTTAGGTTTCAGAACTCAACGTATTTTTTTCTTTGAGAACTTTTGAGATTTCTTTGTGAGACTTTGTGGTCGATTCTTCTTTACTTAAAATTGTGCAATTTTTTTACGAATATCAAAAAATTGCCCTCACCAAAATAATTCCTAAATAAACTGCAAGTATTCCAAAAAACAGGCTTCCTCCAATATTCCAAAGTAGCTGACCGAACGATTGCTCTGTAATCATTGTTAGATTATTGTAGGCAAAAGATGAGAAAGTTGTGAATCCGCCACATATACCAACCGCAAGAAATATGCGCCATTCTGCACTCATCAAATTTCCTTTTTCAGCAAAAGCAAAAACAATTCCTATTATAAAACTTCCGGCAACATTTGCTACAAAAGTTCCCCAGGGAAATGTGGTAGCCAAACCTTTCTCCACAAAAATTTGAACGAGATAACGCATAACACTTCCAATAAATCCACCAGTTCCTACAATTAGTAATGTTTTTAACATAAAAAAATGTATTGAGATTATTGGTATTGAGTATTTAACCTGATTCTTTCGTTAATTCCAACAATCTATTAATTTAGCATTCAAAAGTAGCAAAAATGAAGGTACGGTTTTTTATAATTGTAATATTTGTTCTGAATGTGATTTCTGGTTTCGCTCAAGTAAAACTTCATAATGTAGTTGAAGTATTTCTGCAAAATTCAGAATACAAAGATGCATCAATAGGAATTTGTGTTCAGGTTTTAGAATCGAACGAGTTACTTTATGAGTTGAATAAAGACAAACTCTTAATTCCAGCATCTACAATGAAACTGATAACCTCTGCAACCGCTTTGGAATTGCTGGGACCCAAGTATCGATTTGAAACTAAACTTGGATATACTGGCAAAATAGGTACTACCAATTCGTTAAAAGGCAATCTTGTAGTTTTTGGTGGGGCAGATCCTGTTTTAGGATCAGAACATTTTCAGGAGCACTATTTTGGCGAGCACTTTTTAAAAGTTTGGGCACAAAAAATAAAGTCGGTAGGAATTAGTAAAGTTGAAGGCGATTTAATTTTGGATGGCTCTATTTACGACTCAGAAAAAATTCCTTCAACTTGGATTTGGGAAGATATTGGGAATTATTATGGAGCTGGTGCAAATGCTTTTACTATTTACGATAATCTGTTTCGCATTGTTTTTCAGTCACCCCGAAAAGTAGGGAAAATTACAACAGTTATTTCAATGAATCCTAATATCGAAGGACTTGAAATTAAAAACGAAGTATTGTCGGCCGATAACAACAGCGATATGGCGTATGTTTTTGGTAGTCCGCTAGATAAAAAACGTGTAATTCGTGGTACAATTCCTCGTAACCGAAAAGCTTTTATAATAAAAGCAGCAATTCATAATCCTGAAGAAATTCTTGCCCAAGAATTATTAAAGTTTTTGGCAATCGAAGGGGTTTTTATTTCGGGAAAAATACGATTTGAAAAAGTGAATAAAAAGGATTTGAAGATAGTTTATATTCAGGATTCTCCAACTTTAGAAGAAATAATAAAAGTATTGAATTACGAAAGTATAAACCTATTTGCTGAGCATCTTTTAAAACAGATTGCTGTTGAAAATAATTGTATTGGAAGTAGAGAAAAGGGAATTGAAATCATAATGGATTTTTGGCAATCGAAGGAGATTTTAGCTGAAAATATATATATTGAAGACGGGAGTGGATTATCTCATTTTAATGCTGTTTCGCCGCAGTTTTTCACTAATGTTTTAAATTACATGGCAAATACGAGTTTGTATAAAACAGAATTTTTAAACTCGTTGCCTGCTGCAGGTAAAGGAACTTTGTCGAGGTTTAATTCTAATCTGTTTCCCGATAATGTATTAAAAGCAAAAAGTGGTTCAATGACACGTGTTAGATGCTATGCCGGATATCTGAAACTTGATTCCGGAAAAACAGTCTCATTTTCTATAATGGTGAATCATTTTTCGGGGTCGCACTCTAAATTAGTTTCAGAAATTGAAAAGTTATTAGTTGAAATAAAAGCTTTCTGAAATTTATAAAGTGTAATTTGTGATTGTTGTATAATTCCCAAAGAATAAAAAACTGATTGCAACAACACTGTTAAATACTATTTTTTCATAGATTTGTGGGAACTCGGAATAGAGTAAGAAAAGATAAACATTGAAAAGTACATGCAATACGGAATTTCCAATTTAAGTATTATCCCTGTAAGAGTAGAACCATCGGAAAAAAGCGAAATGGGTACTCAGATTTTATTTGGTGAGCATTTCGAAGTTCGCGAACAAATAGTTGGCTGGACAAATGTTAAACTAGCCTTCGATGGATACGAAGGTTGGGTAGATTCGAAAATGATAACACCAATTCAAGAACGTACAAAACGTAAACTTGAAAAGTCTGCAATGGCTGTTACTTCAGATATTATTACTATTGTTCCGGTAAACGAAGAACAAAATTTAATGCTAGTTGCCGGAAGTTCTTTACCGGTTTGGCGACCTAATTTGAAACAATTTTCGGTAACCCGAGATACTTATCTTGCAACAGGCGAAGTGGTTTATGGGAAGTTGAAAAATCCTCGTTTAATAGCAATTAATCAGGCACTTAAATATTTTAATGCTCCGTATTTGTGGGGTGGGCGAACACCCTTCGGGATTGATTGCAGCGGCTTTACGCAGATTATCTATAAAATGATAGGTATAAAAATCCCCCGCGATGCAAGTAAACAAGTAAATATTGGTGATGCCATGAGTTTTGTTGATGAAGCCGAACCGGGCGATCTTGCATTTTTTGATGATGATGATGGCAATATTGTACATGTTGGAATTATATGGAAACGCAATAAAATTATTCATGCGTCGGGGCAAGTTAGAATTGATAATGTTGATCAGTTTGGAATTTTTAACGTTGACACGCAACGTTACACCCACAAAATGCGTGTGATGAAAAAAATAATTAAACCCAATGGAACGGATTGAACTGTTTATTTTCCTTGTGATTTTTATTGTTGTCGTTATTCTAATTTTAAAATATTGGAAAACGGGGAGGAAGAACTAAGTTCGTTCAGAGTATAGAGTTCAATCTTTACTAACTACTAATAAATATGTTTTCATATAAATATCCACGCGCTGCTTTAACTGTTGATGCTATTGTTTTTGTGAGAGAGAATAATTCAACATACATTTTGCTTATACAGCGGGGTGGCGAACCATTCAAAAACAGATGGGCGTTGCCAGGTGGTTTTATAGAGATTGATGAAACTTTGGAAGAGGCTTGCATGCGAGAGTTATACGAAGAAACGGGATTGCAAGTCAAACAAATGACTCAATTTAGAGCTTTTGATGCAGTTAATCGAGACCCACGGCACAGAACAATTTCAGTTGTATTTTTTACTGAATTACCTGATAAGAAAGCCGTAAAAGGTGGCGACGACGCTGCACTTGCAAAGTGGTTTACTGTTTCTGATTTACCCAAATTAGCTTTCGACCATGATTTGATTCTTAATGAGTTTTTAGAAATGAAATGAATCAGCATCATCAGTGTTCTATTTCTTAACTTTAAACTTGAAACCCTGAACCCGAAACTTTCTTTCTTATCTTTGCCGCTTCAAATAAATAAAATAAATATGCACGAAATATTGTTCTGGATTATTATTGGAATAATCATTCTGGATTTTTTGTTCGAAAAATATATTGATTACCTGAATACCACCAAATGGAGCGACACTTTGCCCGATGAGTTAAAAGGTATTTACGATGAAAAAAAATATAAAAAACAACAAGCATATCAGCGCGAAAATCATGGGTTTGGAATATTAACAAGTAGTTTTAGTTTTATAATTACCTTATCAATGTTTCTGTTTTTTGGTTTTGCCTTGGTAAATGGTTGGGCGTGGGGATTTACAAATAATGCTATTTTGGCGGCTTTTATATTCTTCGGAATTCTAATGTTTGCATCAGATATTATTAACACACCATTTTCTATTTACGACACATTTAAAATTGAAGAGAAGTATGGTTTTAATAAAACAACAGCAAAAACTTTTGTTCTCGATAAAATAAAGGGTTGGTTAATTGGAGCAATTATTGGAGGTGGTTTGCTTGCACTTTTGATTTTTATTTACCAAAAAACTCAGGGAATGTTTTGGATTTATGCTTGGATTGTTATTTCAGCATTTTCAATTTTTATGGCAATGTTTTACTCCAATTTAATTGTGCCGCTTTTTAATAAACAAACACCTCTAGAAGATGGTGAATTACGAACTGCAATTAATAGTTTTTCTGAGAAAGTAGGATTTAAACTTGATAATATTTTTGTAATTAACGGATCTAAACGCTCAACAAAAGCCAATGCATATTTTACTGGGTTGGGCAGAAAAAAACGAATTGTACTATACGATACTTTAATCAACGATTTGGAGATTGATGAACTTGTAGCAGTTTTAGCTCACGAAATTGGGCACAACAAAAAGAAACATGTAATTCAAGGTTTACTTATCGGATTATTGCAAACCGGAATTGTTTTGTTTATTTTTTCGTTGCTAATAAACAATCCAAATTTAAGCAGAGCACTTGGAGTTGAAATCCCAAATTTCCATATTGGCTTGGTTGCATTTGGGATTTTATACTCGCCCGTTTCTTTTATTCTCGGAATTTTTATGAATATGCTTTCGCGAAAAAATGAATACGAGGCAGATAAATTTGCAGCCGAGAATTACAATCCCAAACCGCTTGCTTCGGCGCTTAAAAAACTTTCGGTAACTAATCTAAGTAATTTAACACCGCACAAAACTTATGTGTATTTTCATTATTCGCATCCAACTTTGTTACAACGCTTAGCTTATTTAAAAACATTTGAGTAAAATCAGTTTTCGTTTGTAAATTATAGATTCATAATTGTAAAAAGATAAACTTTGGTCATCGGTATTCCGACTTACACAATTTTAAAATAATGAAAGCAGAAATAATAACTATAGGTGATGAGATTTTAATTGGACAAATTGTCGATACTAATTCGGCGTGGATTGCCGACCAATTTAATTTGAATGGTATTGAGATATGTCAAATAACTTCTGTTCACGACGAGCATAACCACATTGTAGAAGCTCTGAGAAATGCTGCTAAAAAAGTTGACTTGGTTGTTATAACGGGTGGTTTGGGCCCAACGAAAGATGATATTACAAAAAATACTTTATGCGAATATTTTAACACAAAACTTGTTTTTCATGCGCCAACTTTTGACCATATTAAGAATCGCTTTTCTAAATTAAGTATTGATCTGAATAAGTTGAATCGTGACCAGGCACTTGTACCCGAAAATTGTACTGTACTATTTAATAAAGCCGGAACTGCACCTGGAATGTGGTTCGAAAAAAACGATACAATTTTTGTTTCTATACCTGGTGTTCCATTCGAAATGAAATATTTGGTTGAATATGAAATTTTACCAAAGCTGCTAGAAAAGGGGCAAACAAAAGCAATCTATCATAAAACTGTTTTAACGCAGGGAGTTCCAGAATCAATGCTTGCCGAAAAAATTGAGGATTGGGAAAATGCACTTCCTAAAAATATTAAGTTGGCATATTTACCTAATCCAATGTCGGTACGTCTTCGGCTTTCTGCAATGGGCGAAGATAAATCGTTGCTCAGAGATTTAGTTGAAGAACAAATCGCAAAACTTGAACAAATTATTCCCGAAAGTATTTTTGGTTTCGATAAAGAAACTATGGCTGAAGTAATAGGTGGTTTACTAAAAATAAACGGGAAAAAATTGGCTGTTGCAGAGAGTTGTACTGGTGGTTATATTTCGCATTTGGTTACTTCTGTTCCGGGTAGCTCTGAGTTTTTTAATGGTTCTATTACGGCATATTCTAATAAAATAAAAGAAAATATTTTGGGGGTTGATGCCAAAATTATTTCGGAATTTGGTGCTGTTAGCGAACAAGTTGCAAAAGAAATGGCACTTGGAGTAAAACAATTATTAAACTCTGATTATGCTATTGCTACAACAGGAATTGCCGGACCAACCGGTGGAACTGATGAAAAACCTGTGGGAACAGTTTGGATTGCAGTTGCAAGTAAAAAAAAGGTGTTCGTCAAAAAATTTGTTTTCGGTAATAATCGCGAAAGAAATATAATTCGCTCTAGTCAAACTGCATTGCAAATTCTACGAAGGATCGTTTTAGTTGAGCAAAAAAATAATCGCCCAAAGGTTATAGAAGAATAGTTATCTTTTTTTATAGCTATCGAATACTTACTTATACCTATTTTTTGAAGATTTAACAATTTCTAACTCAATTAAAGTTTTGAATCCTTAATTTTGAAGCAAATTTTATACATGAAAAAAACAATTATAATAGTTGCAATAGTATTGGTTATATTAATTGGGTCGGTGCTGGCAATTCCAATGTTTTTCAAGCAAAGTTTATTAGATACAACCAAGTCAACTATCAATAAATATATTAATGCCGAGATTGAATTTGCCAATCTGAAATTATCATTAATTAAAGATTTTCCAAAAGCAACATTGGAGTTTGAGAATATTTTAATTATTGGCGAAAATGAATTTAAAAATGATACTCTTTTGAATGTTTCATTCGCAAAAGCAACAGTGAGTTTAGCATCTCTTTTTAAAAAATCGGGAATTAATATTGAAGAGATTTATTTGGATAGACCAGTGTTAAATTTGATTGTAAACGAGGCAGGGAATGCAAATTGGGATTTGATAAAATCTGGCAAATTAGTACAAACAGAGCCTGCAAAACAATCTGAAACAAATGAAATTAACGATAATTCATTTAAATTACAACTTGATAAAATTGAAATAATAGATGCCGCTTTTTTATACAATGACAAGACGGCGAAAATGGCTGTAGATTTTACCGGAATTAACTTTGAGATTGCGGGTAAAATGTATGGAGCTTCAACAGAGCTTGTTACAATCGGAAAAGTTGATAATTTCAATTTGAAATATAGCAACGTTAACTATATCTCGAATACATCACTCGAAACAAAAATGGTGCTAGATGTTGATTACGAGACCATGAAAATTACGGTTGCAGAAAATGAATTACTTGTAAATAAACTGGTGTTAGAATTAATCGGGAGTATGGAGTTTCCATCAGACAGTATGTTTTTCGACCTTCAGATTAAAACTAAAGAGTCTGATTTTGAAAACTTTTTGGCACTTATTCCGGCACACTACAATTCGTATTTAGAAGATATAGAAACCAGTGGGGCGGCATCAATCGTTGGTAATATTAATGGTTTTCTTTTTGCAGTAAATTATCCCGCTTTTTCGTTGAATCTAGATATTACAGAAGGTAATTTTCAGTACGAAAATTATCCGGAGCAGATAAAAAATATTACTGCTGATATTAGGATTTCTAAACCGCAGGGCAAACTTAATTTAACCGAGATTAAAGTGAATGATGCTCATGCTGAAATTAAAAACAACCCGATTGATTTAACATTGGTGGTAAACAACTTAGTTGATGACCCTTGGTTTGATGGCGCTTTTATTGGCAAATTAAATTTCGATCATTTAAAAGATGTGATACCACTCGATAGTGTAAATATTACAGGCATAATTGATGCTAATTTGTTTGTTAAAGGAAATTATTCAGCAATTGAAAATGAGGAATATTATAGAATTAATTCTGACGGAATTGTTCTGCTTGATAGGTTTATTTATGATTCACCAAAATTAACGCAACCCGTTTTCGTTCCGAAAGGTCAACTCAGTTTTTCTCCTGATAATATAAATTTGAGTGAATTTAAAATTAGAGTTGGACAGAGTGATTTTAATCTTAGCGGAAAAGTATTTAACTATCTAAATTACTTCTTGAAGGATGGAACATTAAAAGGTAAACTTCAACTAAATTCTAATGTCGTGAATTTAAATGAGATTTTAAGACTTCAGGCTGAAGAAAAGAAAACTGTGGTAAACACTGCCTCTGTAGCCCTTAATTCCAACCAAAACATAACAGAGAATACAGAGGTGCTTGCATTCGATGTTCCCAAAAATTTAGATATTACATTCCGTTCCAATATTAAAAAAGCAGTTTTCGACCGTTTGCCAATTTCTAATATTACGGGGCTAATTTCTGCAAAAAATGGGTCATTAATCCTTGATGGTTTAAATATGCAAATGCTCGATGGCAATTTGAATATTAGTGGTTCTTATAAAAATACTGTAAACAATCAGCCGTTTGTTAATTTTGGTTTCGATGCTGTAAGTTTCGATATTCCTATGGCATATAATTCATTGTCAGGTATTAGAAGTATGATTCCGGTTGCAGGAAACAGCCGCGGAAAGTTCAGTGCAAATATCAATGTGAAAGGGCAATTAACTTCTGATCATAAATTTATTGCATCATCAATAAATGGTCCGGGACATTTTAGCACTCAAGATCTACAAATAATTGAGTCGCCAATTTTCAACCAATTGAGAGGTATTTTGAAACCTGATAAATTAGTAAATGTTAATGTCGATGATTTTAAAGCAGACTTTAATATCAATAATGGAAACATCCAGCTCAAACCGTTTACAACAAAAGTTGCCGGTCAGGCAACCACAATTAAAGGAGCTTTGAGCGCAGAAAATCTCATTAACATGCGCCTTGATTTTATGATTAATCGTGATGCTTTTGGAAGCGACATTCAAAATATATTAGCAATACTTCCTGGAAATAAAAATATTAAGGAAGTTCCTGCAGGTGTAATAATTGAGGGTCCGGTTGGGAATCCTGAGATCAAAATGGATTTATCGGAAACGAGAAAAACTATTACAAATGCAACAAAAGATGATTTGCAGAACACCATAAATAAGTTAGGAAGTGGATTGAGAAAATTGTTTAAATAGTTGATATATTTAACTAATATTTTTCACTCTTTATCATAATTAAGTACCGTAATACGGTTACTTTTACATACATTTGTTTTTTTGAAAAAAGCGGTTTTTATATTGATTTTATATGAATAATAAAGTTGCAATTATTACGGGAGCTTCCTCTGGAATTGGTAAAGCATTGGCAGAAAAATATGCTTCTGCAGGATGGAATTTGGTTTTAGCAGCTCGTCGAGTTGAAAAATTGCAAGAGCTTAAAAGTCAATTGCATGGCGTTGAAGTGCTTACCGTTAAAACTGATGTTACCCAAGAAGCCGATTGTAAATACCTTATTGATAGTGCTATTCAGAAATTTGAAAAAATTGACTTATTAATTAATAATGCTGGTATTTCTATGCGAGCATCTATTGAAGATGTTGATATGAATGTTTTGCGTCGAATGATGGATGTAAATTACTGGGGAACTGTGTATTGTACAAAGTTTGCGCTGCCGTTTATATTAGAGCAAAAAGGATCGCTGGTTGGTGTTATTTCGGTTGGCGGTTATATTGGGTTACCTGGTAGAACTGGTTATTCTGCTTCTAAATTTGCTGTACGTGGATTTTTAGACACTGTAAGAGTTGAGTATTTGAAAAAAGGTCTTCATGTTTTGGTAGCAGCTCCCGGATTTACAACTTCCGAAATACGTTTAACTGCCCTCACCTCGGATGGTAAACAGCAGGGAGAAACTCCACGAGATGAAAATAAAATGATGTCATCAGAAAATTGTGCCTATCGTATTTTTAAAGCCGTTGAAAAACGCAAAAGAAAAATTATTATTACATTTTGGGGTGGCAAAGCAATTGTACTCGTGGCAAAATTGTGGGCATATTTTATCGATCAGGTAATTTATCAAGTGTTTGCCAGCGAACCCGATTCACCTTTAAAATAGACATACTTTTCAGCCCCAAAATCCATTTATCTTTTTGAATCTCTTTGCAATAATTTTTCTAATTATATTTACATTTAAAAATTATTCTAAAAAAGTATAAACAATGGATGAACTAACTGTAGGAACAAGGGTTGATCACCCACGTTATGGAGAAGGGATTGTAAGCAAAAACAACCTGACCGCATATGAAATATTTTTTGAGCGAGGCGGGAAAATGGAAATCACAAAAAGAAATACCGATTTAACAGTTATAGAACTAAATGATAATGCTCCAAAAACCGGAATTTCAGTTTCTGAAATTGAAGAGGTGATGAGTTTTGTACTTGATAAATATGCAGGTTTGAGTGAGGTTATTCCGCTAGGAGATAAATGGATTGGAGGCACAATGAGCTTACAACCGGCAAACCTAGAATTAAAACCAAAAGAGATTCCTATTGAAGCCTTTTTTCATAAAATTGTAATGTTACGTGACCGTTTACGTGTTTTGGAGCAAAGTATTAACAGCCATAAAGTTTTGTCTGACGAAGAAAAAATTCATATTCAACAATATATTACACGTTCGTATGGCTCGTTAACTACATTCAATATTTTCTTTTCAGAAAAGGAACACTATTTTATTGGTGCAAAATCTTAATTGGTAAAGAGATGAAAGAGCTAAAATTATTAATGGTCTTATTTTTTATTTCAACAAGTTTATATGCTCAGAATATAGTTTTAAAAGTTTGGCCAGAAGGTGCGGTTACAAGTAACGGTATGGAGGAGTCTGAAGTTATAAACGACAATGGACACATTAAAAATATTTCGGAGGCAGAGATGTATGTTTATTTGCCTGATGAAAAAATAAATACCGGTGCTTCGGTTGTAATTTGCCCAGGTGGTGGATATTGGATTGAAGCGATTGAACACGAAGGTCATGATATTGCCAAATGGTTAAATACAAAAGGTATTGCAGGTATTGTTTTGAAATATAGACTTCCGTATGGAAATCACGAAATACCTGCAGACGATGTTCGGCAAACAATGCGAATTGTACGAATGAATGCAAAAGAGTGGGGGATTGATACTAATAAAGTTGGACTTGCAGGTTCGTCGGCTGGTGGGCATTTGGCTGCAACAGCAGGTACTCGTTTCGATTTGGGAAACGAGGAGAGTGAGAACCCGATTGAACAGATGAGTAGCCGCCCCGATTTTTTGTTACTCCTTTATCCGGTAATTACTTTTAGCGAGGAGTTTGGACACATGGGGTCGCGTAAAAATCTTATAGGCGAAGGAAATAATTGGGAATTGGTAGAAAAATATTCCAACGAATTGCATGTTACACCACAAACTCCACCTACTTTTTTAATACTTGCCGATGATGATAATGCTGTTGTTCCGCGTAACTCTGTCGAATTTTATTTGAAATTAAAAGAGAATAATGTGGCTGCCGAAATGCATATTTTTCAAGAAGGTGGTCATGGATTTGGAATCACAAAAAATAATTTACCGGTTGATAAGTG
>DAOVTY010000068.1 GCA_030632865.1 Bacteroidota bacterium | reverse complement strand
AATAGGTAGTAATATTGAAATTGTGGAAGATACTGTTTATGGAGTTGAACAGTTGGTAGCGCAGGTAGCAAAAGGTGAGTTTGATTATACGGTTTGCGATCAAAATATTGCAACCTTAAATAAAACATATTATCCAAATTTAGATGTGTCGTTGGCAATTAGCTTTAATCAAAATATAGCCTGGGCAGTGCAAAAAGGATCTTTAGAGTGGAAGAATTATATAGATAATTGGATTTCAACTTTTAAAAAAACGAGAAAGTATAAAATATTATATCATAAATATTTCGAAAGCCAGAGAGTTGCAAGTAGAATGGAAAGCGATTTCCATAGTATAAGAAAGGGAAAAATATCGGAGTATGATAAAATAGTAAAAGAAATTGCAAATGAGTACAATTGGGATTGGAGGCTTGTTTCATCAATTATGTATCATGAATCGCGATTTAACCCTGAAGCTGGTTCGTGGGCGGGTGCGTACGGATTAATGCAAATTATGCCATCAACGGCCAAAGGGTTGGGTATAGAAGATTACCACGATCCGAAACAGAACATTAAAGGTGGAGTTTTATTAATGAATTGGTTAAATAATCAGTTTTTGAAATCAATTCCAGATTCAACAGAACGTGTGAAATTTGTGCTTGCATCTTATAATATAGGGCTGGGACATGTTAAAGATGCACAACGTTTGGCAGAAAAATATGGGAAAAACAGATTGATTTGGGAGGATAATGTTGACTTCTTTCTGTTAAATAAATCATCAGAAAAATATTATAAAGACCCCGTTTGTAGATTTGGATATTGCCGGGGAGTGGAAGCATATAACTACGTTTCTAGAGTATTGGGAAATTATAACCACTATTTAAATGTTATTCCGAAGTAAAATTAAATTGCTCTAAAATATCTGAAAACTCTGCAAGTATCATTGCAGTTGCACCCCAAATTATTTCTTCATCAAACTTAATACATGGTACTTTTAGTTTACCCGAAACTGTATCCAATTCTACTTCGCTAAAAGGGGCTTTAAATCTATTAATTGGAAACAGAATAGTTTTTTCTACTTCGTTGTGGTCAATTTTAAACTTTGGTCTTTTTTGTAGCCAACCAACAAATGGGTTTATCTGAAATTTACTAACCTCAACATAAAATTCTGAAAGTAAGCCTAATATTTCAATATCATTTGATTTAACGCCAATCTCTTCAAATGTTTCGCGCAATGCAGTTTCAATTGCAGTTTCACCTTTTTCAATGCGGCCTCCCGGAAGTGCAACTTGCCCGGCATGGTGTTTCATGTGCGAGGGGCGTTTTATTAAGCAGGCTATTAATTCATTGTTTTCAATAAAAAGTAGTAGTAAAACACTACTCTGTTTTACATGATCTTTCTCGGCAGGTGTAACTTTTAAAACACGGTTTGGAGAAAGCATTTTCTTGTGAGAAATAGCCCCTGGAAGGTTAAGTAATAATGCCTTTTTAATATTTTTAGCATGAATAAACATGAAACAAAATTAAAAAATACCCGACTAAACGGGTATCTTTTATGTATCTATTTTGCGATAAAATAATATGTTAGGCTATTCTTATATTTTAATTCCAACTCCAAAGAAGAATGTCCTTCCAGAAGTTCCATTATTGTATCCTCCAGTTTTGTCTATGTAATCGAAAATATTTTCGATACCTAAACGGAGATAATAATTAGACTTAAAAGTTTGAGTTGTGGTAAGTTTCCATAACGAGAAATTTTCCAATGCAATTTTTTCTATCTGATGAGATGTTTCATCCATTAAAAATATGGATTTTGCTCCGTAGAAATTGGTTTGCAGATTCATATTTAAGTCATAATTTTTTTTGTTAAGAGTATAATCCATATTGAATTTTCCTGTAAAATTCCGAACATTTTCAAAATCATCCCCAGTAATTTCATTAATTTTTTTCGAGAAAGTAGTTGCACCGGTAAACATAAGATTTTTGGCAATTTTTGCTTTTATCATTAAATCAATACCTTTAATTAATACTTCGTCAAGGTTGTCGTATGCATACTCTATAATTCCTCCGGGTTTTACAACAAAAGTATCGAGGTTCTCAGTAATCATATTACTAATTTTATTTCTGTACGCTGTTGCCGAAATAGAAATTCCGTTAAAATTATATTCGGTTGAAAATGATGCATAATTCGATGTTTCTGGTTCAAGATCTTCTTTGCCTACCAAAAACATTGGTGGCCCCGGAGCAGGAATTTGAAAATTCATATATTTCTCTTTTAACGATGGAGTTTTGTATCCCATGCTGTACGCGCCTCTTAAAGTAAAATTCGAAATTTTATACATAATCGAAGTTTGTGGTGTAAAATGCCAATTGTATAAGGAGTTGTGGTTTGTGCGGAAACCGGCTATTAAATTCAAATCAGGACTTATTTGAATATCTTCCTGAGCAAAAAGAACGTACTCGGTATTTGTTTCATTTTCAATATTATTTCGTGCAGCTGTTAGGGTTTCCGATATATATTCAGTTCCAATAGTTAATACATTCCATTCAGCTAAACTGAAATTACCTAACAATCTGGCATTGTTATATAAATTATTGTAATCGCTCACCAATTCGTTTTCTGTAACTTTATTAAAAAGCTCGTAGTTGTCTGAATTCCAACTTAGAAAAATGTTGTCTTTTGCATTTAAAAACCAAGAAGCTTTTAAGCCATAAGTAAAATTTTTGTTGTTACGATCATATAAATTCTCCGACGTGTTATCTCGGTTTTTGTTCATAAACGATAAATTACCTTCAAGTAAAAAATTATCGTTTAACGCATATTTAAGATGTTCGTTAATAACTAAGGCATCTTCTCTTTCTTGTGTTCGGTATGAATTTCCTTCCTGTAAATCATAACCATCAGTTTTGTCGTAAACTACTGAAGTTTGAGTTGAAAATTTACCCATTTTAGACCCAATATTTAGCCTGTAATTTTGAGTATTATAATTCGAAAAACGAGTTGATGCTGCAAGGTTTAATTTATTTGAAGGTGTTTTAGTAATGATATTAATTACTCCGCCTAATGCGTTTGAGCCATACAAAGTAGAACTTGCACCCTTTACTACTTCTATTCTTTCGATGTCAGCAATATTAATCCGGCTGTAATCAATGTCGCCATAAGTATCTCCTGCAAGTCGTTCTCCATCAACCAAAAAGAGAATATACTGTGGGTCTATTCCTTGTAATGAAATAGATTTTCCTTGTGCCTGACTGCTAAATTCTAACCCTGGAACAACCATTTCTAATGCTTGAGCAATGTCCGTGGCATCTTTGTTCTCTAATTCTTGATAGCTAATTGACTGCGTAAGAACTGGTGTGTTTTTTAAACTCTTTTCGGTTCTTGTACCTGTTATTACCACTGCATTCAAATCGATTGAAGTTTCAATCAATTTGAAATTATGAGTAACATTTGAACCAGTGAGAGAAATCTTTTTTTCAATAGTTCCATATCCGAAAAAACTTACTCTAAGTATATAATTTCCATCTTTTAATTCTTTTATCGAATAGTTTCCGTTAGCATCTGTTGCTGTCCCAATTGTTGTGTTCTGAATTACAATATTTGCTCCTGTTAATGGCTCGTTGTTAATGCCCTGTACATTGCCCGATATGATATTTTGTGCGTTAAGTTGGAGACTAAAAATAAGTGCCAATCCTAAAAAGGCGGCTATAGTTTTGTGTATCATTATTTAATTTTTTTAATAGTTTGAATTATCATTTTTCATGTAGATTTGCCATATACCCGAATGAAATACAAATCTCACTGAATATTAAACAGCACAGTTAAAATGATAGAAGTATGAATATGTATGAAAGAGTTTAACTCAACGAAGGAGGTGCTCTGTTTCCAAAGCGGTTTTGAGTTAACGATTTTATCTTCGTTAATACAAATTCTTGCTTTGTTTTATTGGGTGGAGAGAATTCAAAAACAAAATATTGCGATTGTATTTCGTAAATATTTTGCGACTTGATTTTTATTGATGTTTTTGAAAGTTGAATTCCGTTATCAAATCTTTGAAAAATCTCAAGTTTAGAGTTATTTTGCGAATGCTCAATTTTTTGATGTCCGGACAATAAAAATACAAATGGCAAACATACTGTTAGCAGTAGGGTTAGAAGTTGTCCAGTTGCACCAACAAAAAACATAAGTTATAAATTTTAAGTGCGTGAAGGTAGTTTTTAATTTAATTGACACCTACTTCTATAATTGATATTAAACAACTTGTAAAATGTTGCTGTGTAGGTTATTTCCTGATAGTAAGCGAATTGTATGGCTGGAGGGCTTGGCGGCTATGTTTAACAACATTAAAATATTAGAAATGTAAATTGATTTTAAATACAAAATTTAACAAACGGGGCTCAAAATTATACAATTTGCACGGTTACAATGAAGTGCTGATAAATAGTATCTGATAGAAATGATTTTTGGCTTAATGCTTTTTTTTATCTTTATTTGTGATGCATTAAAAGAACTGGGTATATTATTATGAAATCTATTTCTTGTAACATTTAAAACTAGTGATTTTACTCCAAAAAATAAGTTAGTATTTTCTAAAATCAAAATAATTTAATATAATATAAATCAAATTACAAATTGAGTTTCAGAAACTAACTTTTTGAAACTAAAAAATCATTAAAAAAATTTAATATGAAAACTGAAAAGCAAAATTATGCAGTTCCTATTTTTATGATGATCCTACTTTTTGGTATGATCTCATTTGTTACCAATCTTGCAGCACCGATGGGAATTGTTCTAAAAGATCAGTTTGGTGTATCTAATTTCCAAGGATTGTTGGGTAATGCCGCCAACTTTATTGCTTATGCCGTTATGGGAATCCCCGGTGGTATTTTGTTGCAGCGCATTGGTTATAAAAAAACAGCTCTACTTGCTATTGCAGTTGGTTTTGTAGGACTTGGCATACAATATCTTTCGGGGTATGCAAGCGAAACAACTGCATTTACTGTTTATTTGTTGGGTGCATTTATTGCTGGTTTCTCAATGACTTTATTAAACACTGTGGTTAACCCTATGCTTAACACTTTAGGTGGTGGCGGTAATAAAGGTAACCAGCTTATACAGGTTGGTGGTTCATTCAATTCAGTAATGGCAACTTTTACTCCTGCATTTGTAGGTATTTTAATTGGAGAAGCTACTAGCGCTAAAATTACCGATGTATTTCCGGTATTGTATATTGCAATGGGAGTTTTTGCAACCATTTTCGTTGTCTTGTTCATGGTTAAAATACCTGAACCTGGTATCGAGCATGCATCCGAATCTATGAAAAACCTTATGTCGGGTGTCATGAAATATTCACATTTTGTACTGGGAGCAGTTGCAATATTTGTTTATGTTGGTGTTGAAGTTGGTGTAGCTGGCGTACTTAATCTATGGCTTTCTGATATTCCTGAAGTAGGTAAAACAATTGCAGGAAGTGTGGCCGGAACTTATTGGGCATTAATGTTAGTTGGGCGATTGACTGGTGCAGCATTAGGTAGTAAAATTTCAAGTAAAGCTATGCTTACCTTCGCTTCTGTATTGGGTCTTGTATTAGTTTTGGCTGCAATCTTTTTGCCAACAACAATTCAGGTAGGTATGCCTGTTCTACAAAGAGGAGCAACAGGTGCACTTTCTTTTGGGTTGGCAAATGTGCCGATTAATGCCATGATGTTGGTGTTGGTAGGGCTTTCAACCTCTATTATGTGGGGTGGTATTTTCAACCTTGCTGTCGAGGGATTAGGAAAATATTTGGCTGCTGCATCTGGTATATTTATGACCATGGTTGTTGGTGGTGGTATTCTACCATTAATCCAGGGTATGGTTGCCGATATGACATCTTATATTACAAGTTATTGGGTAATTGTGATTGCGTTGGGATACTTACTTTTCTATGCTTTAATTGGAAGTAAAGTTCATAAAAGAGCTGATGGTAAATAAATAATTGAGATTGAATTCTTCTAATTTAATTTTTAAAAGAATTCAATCTTTGTTTTATTTCAATTAGAATAAATAAATTTAAATATGAAAAAAGTTGCAATAGGTGTTGATATCGGTGGAACAAATACTGCCATTGGTGTAGTTGATCCTGAGGGGAATGTAATGGTGAAAGATAATATACCAACTCCTTCGCATGGTGATATTGATAAGTATATTTCAGATTTAGCAGATGCTATTAAAGAGCAGATAAAGTCTGTTAAATTATTGAATGATGATATTGAGGTTCTTGGAATTGGAATTGGAGCTCCTAACGGAAATTATTACAGCGGCACAATTGATTATGCTCCAAACCTTTCATTTAAGGGAGTTGTTCATTTGGTAAAATTACTTCGTAATTATTTTCCCGACATGGGTGCATTGGCACTTACAAACGATGCAAATGCGGCTGCAATTGGCGAGATGATTTATGGTGGCGCCAAGGGAATGAAAAATTTTGTAATGATGACTTTGGGTACCGGTGTTGGAAGTGGTATTGTTGTTAACGGAGAATTAGTTTATGGTAGCGATGGATTTGCAGGAGAAATTGGGCATACTGTTTTAGTTGCCGGAGGACGTCCGTGCGGATGCTCTGCGTTGGGTCATTTAGAAGCTTACTGTTCTGCATCGGGCATGAAACGTACTGCTTTTGAATTATTGGCGCATTACAACGACAATGATAGTTTATTAGCTGACAAATCATACAAAGAGTTAGACTCTAAAATGATTTACGATGCGGCTGTTAAAGGAGACAAAGTAGCTGTTGAAGTATTTGAGAAAACAGGTGCCTGGTTAGGAGAAGGCTTGGCAAACACAATTCATTATTTAAGTCCGGAAGCGATTTTCTTGTTTGGCGGGCCAACCGCAGCGGGAGATTATATTTTCAAGCCAACTAAAGAAAATATGGAGAAACATTTACTTCCTATTTTTAAAGATAAAATTCCAATATTACCATCGAAACTAAAAGCTGGCGACGCTGCAATTGTTGGAGCAAGCGCTTTGGTTTGGAAAGAGTTAGATAAATAGTATTACTGCCATTAACATAGGTTATTAATAAAGAGAGCGGATTTCAACTGAAATCCGCTCTCTTATTTTATGAGAATAATCGAAATTCTTTAAACCAACGAATCACCCTTCTTAATTTTTACATCGGTTACAAATTGTTTTATTTGCTGCTCATCTTCTCTTTTACAAATCATCAGTGTTTCGTTAGATTCAGCAACAATATATCCGTCTAAACCTTGCAAAACAGCCACCTTCCCGCTCGATATATTAACGATACAATTATTTGTATTATAAGTTAAAATATTGTTTCCGCTAATAACATTTTCATTACTATCTTTTTCCTTGGTTTCGTATAACGATCCCCAAGTTCCCAAATCGCTCCACCCAAAATCTGCAGTTAAAACATAAACGTTTTTTGCCTTTTCCATTATCCCATAATCAATAGATATACCAGGGCATTCAGAATATGTTTTATTAATAAAATTAACCTCGTTACTAGTGTTATAAAGTTTTATCCCTTTTTCGAATAACGAAGAAACATTTTTAAGATGGGTGTTGAATGCTTTTAATAAAGATTGCAGAGACCAAATAAAAATTCCTGAATTCCAAAAAAACTCTCCGCTTTCAACAAAAATTTTTGCCATCTGCTCATCAGGTTTTTCTGTAAATGTTTTTACTTTATACAAATTATTTAATTCATTAAACGCAACTTCATTTTTTACCTGAATATAACCATAACCTGTTTCTGGGCGATTAGGTTTTACTCCCAGCGTAAGCAAAGCATCATTCTCTTTTGTAAATTGAAGTCCATTTTTTACCTGACGAATAAACTCCTCTTCTTTTAAAATAATATGATCGGAGGGAGCAACTATTAAATTTGCATTGGGATTTTTAGTTTTTATTTTATAAGCAGCATATGCTAAGCACGGAGCCGTATTTCTGCGAAGTGGCTCTAATAAAACTTGCTCTTCAGTTAACTCTGGCAATTGTTCAAGAACTAAATATTTATACTTTACACTGGTAACTATTAAAAAGTTTTCTTTTGGGATGATAGTCGAAAATCTATCGAAGGTTTGCTGCAAAAAAGTTCTGCCAACTCCTAAAATATCTATAAATTGTTTAGGTTTTACAACACGACTTAGAGGCCAAAAACGACTTCCAATTCCGCCTGCCATAATAATACAGTAGTTGTTTTCCATTTGATTTTTTTTATATAAGACTCAAAATTATTTAAATTTATAAAATTTCAATAAAAACTATACAATATTGTTCATGAATATTTAAGTTGTAATTTTAACTTTGAATAATAATCTTAGATGTATCAATTAAATATTTTTTAGAATGAATTTATTCTTTAATGTTGGAAGGTATTTTTTTATGCTTAAAAGGGTGTTTGCCAAACCCGAAAAGCATAAAATGTACATTAAACAACTCTTTCACGAAATTGATAATCTCGGAGTAAATTCAGTGGGGCTAGTAATAATTATTTCCATTTTTATCGGCGGAATTATGACTATTCAGTTTGCGTATAGCATGGCAAACCCATTGTATCCAACTGAACTTATTGGTCTTGGAACCCGCGATACTCTTCTGCTCGAATTTTCTTCAACAATACTTGCGCTTATTATGGCAGGGAAAATAGGTTCTAATATTACTTCAGAGATTGGAACAATGAGAGTAACAGAACAAATAGATTCGCTTGAAATAATGGGAATAAATTCAGCCAGTTATCTTATTCTTCCAAAAATAATAGCAGTAGTTTTTGTATTTCCATTCCTATATATTTTAAGTGTCTTTTTTGGGCTTTTAGGTGGATTATTAACTGGGCCAATGGTGGGAGTAATTACAATGCACGAATATATCGAAGGTATTCAATGGCTATTTGTACCTTATTACGCTACTTTTTCAATTATTAAAATGTTCTTTTTTGGATTTTTAGTTGCATCGGTGCCGGCATATTTTGGTTATTATGTGCAAGGAGGGGCGCTTCAAGTTGGTAAAGCAAGTACAAAAGCTGTTGTAAATACAAACATTCTTATCCTGCTTTTCGATTTAATATTAACCAGATTACTGTTGACATGATTGAAGTTAAAAAAATACATAAATCTTTTGATGGTAGCGAGGTTTTAAAGGGTATTACAACCCGTTTCGAAAAAGGTAAAACCAATCTTATTATCGGACGAAGTGGATCGGGAAAAACTGTTTTATTAAAATCGATACTCGGATTGTATGAAATTGATAACGGTGAAATTTGGTACGATGATAGAAATTTTTGTAATCTGAAAGAAAAAGATCGTAAAAAATTACGGCAGGAGATTGGAATGGTTTTTCAGGGTGGTGCTTTGTTTGATAGTATTTCTGTAGAAGAGAATGTCCGTTTTCCACTCGATATGTTTACTTCGATGACAAACGTTGAAAAGCAGAAACGAGTTGACTTTTGTCTCGACCATGTAAATATTGAAAAAAAAGCATTTAAACTTAATCCAAGCGAAATTAGTGGTGGTATGCAAAAACGGGTTGCAATTGCACGCGCAATATCTTTAAATCCAAAATATCTTTTTTGCGATGAACCAAATTCTGGTCTCGACCCTGAAACAGCTACCGTTATAGACAAGCTTATTCAGAGTCTCACCCGAGAATTTCAAATGACAACCATTATTAATACACACGACATGAACTCGGTTATAGAAATTGGAGAATCAATTCTATTTATTAGTAAAGGCGAAAAAGAGTGGATTGGTTCAAAAGATGAAGTACTGGATTCGAAAAATAAAAAACTCAACGATTTTATTTTTGCCAACAAATTGTACGCACAAATGAGAGAAGAGAAATAGATTTTTACTACACCAATATTATTTTATTCCTCTAATATATTTTTCCCAATTCCACGATGTAAGCAAAGTCTCCTCAAGTCCTTTTTCTGCTTTCCAGCCAAGTTCTTTGTTGGCAAAAGTAGTGTCGGCCCAAATTTTTTCAATGTCTCCTGCGCGGCGGTCAACAATTTTATAATTTAATTTTACCCCGGTAGCTTTTTCAAAACCTAAAATCATTTCTAGAACTGAATATCCGTACCCGGTTCCCAGATTAAAAACTTCATAATTAGATTTATTTTTGCCTGTTAATAGTCTGTTAATTGCAACTACATGTGCTTTTGCCAAATCAACTACATTAATATAATCGCGAATTGCAGAACCGTCAGGAGTGTTGTAATCGTTGCCAAACACTTTCAGCTCGTCTCTTAATCCGGCAGCAGTTTGAGTAATAAATGGCACCAAATTATTTGGAATTCCCAATGGTAATTCGCCAATTAAAGCCGAAGAATGTGCACCAACCGGATTAAAATAACGCAAAGCAATTGCATTTAATTTTGAATTTGCAGAAACAGTTTCGCTAAGAATGTCCTCGTTTACACGTTTTGTATTTCCATATGGCGATTCTGCTTCTTTACGGGGTGTTTGTTCGGTAACCGGTAAAATGTCGGGCTGCCCGTAAACGGTACACGACGATGAAAATACAATATTTGTGACATTATATTTTATCTGGCACTCTAAAATATTAATCATCGAAACCAGATTGTTACGATAGTATAAAAGAGGTTTTTCAACCGATTCTCCTACTGCTTTCGATGCTGCAAAATGAATAATTGCATCTATCTCGCTGTTTCTTTCGAAAAAATCTTCCGTTTTATCTTTATCAGCCAAATCGAAGTTTTCGAAAACTGGTTTTATTCCAGTTATTTTTTCGATATTATCTAAAACCTCAATTTTTGAATTCGATAGATTATCAACAACTATTACTTCGAATCCCGACTCTTGTAGTTCTACAACTGTGTGAGAACCAATATATCCGGTTCCTCCGGTAACTAAAATTTTATGTGCCATTTTACTTGTAATTGAGTATGTAAAAGTATATAATTAAATTTAGTTGCACATGGTTTTATTTGCAAGAACATATAGGATTTTTAAAACTTAATCTTCTAATTTAATACAATTCGGAAAGATGTTTTAAATTTACATTTTAAATTATTGAAAGTGAAAATAGGAAAATATATACACGAGCTTCTTTTAGAAAATGAAATAGTAATTATTCCCGGATTTGGGGCATTTGTTTCGATTTATAAACCAGCCGAAATAGATAAAGATTCTAATGAATTAAAACCTCCGTCGAAAGAGGTTTCGTTTAACCGGCAAATAAGAAATAACGATGGTCTTTTGGTGGGCAGCGTGGCTATGGGCGAAGGTGTTTCGCATTTCGATGCACTTAAAAAAATAGAAGTAGAACGCGAGAATATTATTTATCAACTTGATAAAGGCGAAAAAGTTATACTAGAAGAGACTGGAGAATTATTTGTAAATGATAAATCTGAGATACAGTTTCTACCTTTTAAAAATGATAATTTATTGCTCGACTCGTTTGGATTGGAATCTGTTTCGCTAGAAGATTCAGTTGAAAGAGATACAGCTGTTGTAATAGTTCAAGAATTGATTGAGCCAAAAAAAGAAGAGCAGGAACCAGTTGAAATTATAGAAAATGAGATTTCAGAATCCAAACCAATTCCTGTTCAAAATAATGAACAAGAAACAGAGGAAAATAAAAAACGACTTTGCTTGTGGTTGCTGTTAATGCTTGTGCCAATTATTTTTGTTGGAATTTATCTGATTAGTCAAAATAAAAAAGAAGAAAATAGGGCAACAAAAATAGTTGAAAAACCTGTTCCGTTAATTGAAGAAAATCCAATATTGAAGCCAGATTCAATTATTATTGATACAACTTTTGTTTCACCTCAAGATTCGGCTTTAACAGAGAAAGTAGATGCAGTTCCAGTTGAAACGACGGTATCGCATACAGCAAATTACTTTCTGGTTGGAGGTAGTTTTAAAGAAGAAAAAAATGCTGACAATTATCTGATTGAGTTAAAAAATAAAGGTTTCAAGCCGTTTAAACTAGAGAAAAGAGGCAATTTCTTTATTATCGGAATTGGGGCTTATGATACAGAAAAAGAGGCATTTGCGGCTAAACAAAAATTTGCCGAAGATAATAAAGGCTCGGGAGTTTGGGTGATGGAAAATAAAACAAAACAGGATAAGTAAAACAAATTTTTATTAACTGAATTTTTCTACAATCAGTAAGAAATCTATTTTACGCGAACCTCCATAAATTTGCAATAAAGTAGTTCGTGCAATATTTGGGATAATCGAAATCGCCTCGCCACTCAAATTATTTATAAAACATTCCCAAATCATGAAGGGCGGAACACTGGTCTTCAAAATGGGAAGCAAACCTAACCTGCAGCTTGGAAATTACAAAATCCCCCAATCGTCAATCACCGAACATCTCATTACCCCTGCACCGGTTATATCCTCTCCCGGCAGCACTTTCACGAACAATACACTTGTTTCAATGAAATCAGCTTCAAGGGAATCAAAAATCTTTTATACCCTGAACAATGATACTCCGACTATAAATTCCAGAATGTATTCCAAACCTTTTT
>DAOVTY010000073.1 GCA_030632865.1 Bacteroidota bacterium | reverse complement strand
AATGTATCCCTACAAAGACAGCATTGGTTGCGGCCCCGGTTTGCGCGATGAAAAACTGGCACCTTTTCCACGTACCGAATATTCTATTAAAGTTCACCGTCAGGAATATTATGCAATTATTACTCACATGGACGATCAGATTGGACGAATAATTTCGCATCTGAAAGAGACAGGCCAAGATAAAAACACGTATATAATTTTCAGTGCAGACCACGGACTCTCGGTTGGAAATCATGGTTTGGTTGGAAAACAGAATATGTATGATCACAGCATGAGAGTTCCGTTAATTATTGTAGGTCCTGATATTCCTGAAAATGAAAAACTAAATATGCAGGTTTACATACAAGATATTATGGCAACTTCGTTAGAATTGGCCGGAGTTGAAAAACCTGAATATGTTGAATTTAATAGTTTGCTGCCATTAATAAATAAAGAAAAAACGGATAGTCCGTATTCTGAAATTTACGGTGCATACATTAATTTTCAGCGAATGGTACGAACCGATAATTTTAAATTGATTGTTTATCCGAAAGCAAAAATAATTCGGTTGTTTGATATAGTTAATGACCCTGATGAAATGAACGATTTAGCAGACAATCCGGATTTTACAGAAGTTAAAAAGGAGTTAATCGGGCGATTAAAAAATCAGCAGAAAATTATGGACGACCCACTTGATTTGCATCCATTTTTTCCGGAGTTATTTTAACTCATAAAAATTTCAGATTCTTACTTGTTTTTTTTGATTTATATATCTCTTATATTAAAGCCACATCGCACATTACTTCCAAAAGTGCTGGTCCTTTGTGGTCGCTAATTTTTTGCATTGCGGCTTCGAGGTTCTTCTTTTTTTCAACCCGAATTCCGAGTGCTCCGCAATTATTGGCAAAATCGGCAAAATTTGGATTGTGTAAACTTGTTTGCCAAACATCCAATTCCGATGTTCGTTGTTCTTTTGAAATTTTACCCAACTCCGAGTTATTAATTAGAATATGTTTTATGGGCATGTTGTATTTTACAAGAGTAGTTATTTCAGCCAAATATTGTCCCAACCCGCCATCGCCGGAAACAGACCAAACCGGCCTGCTGTCTTTAACCGCTGCCCATGCTCCCATTGCAGCAGGCAGTGCAAACCCAATTGAACCGAGATACCCGGACATCAAAACCGACTGATTTTTACATTCGAAATAGCGGCCAAAAGAATAGGTATTATTTCCAACATCTACTGAAATTACTGCATTGGCAGGTGTGATTTTATTCATCGCATCAAAAACAGCAATTGAACTTATTCCTTTTTTATTGTCGTCTTTCAATCGGCTTGCTTTTTCGGTTTTCCATATTTTCCAACGCTCGGCAATCTCTTCCCGGCGGTTGATAGTATTAATTTCCCTGTCAATTTTTTGTTGAAGTAATTTACAAGTTACCTCAATTTCGCCCCAAAGTGGAGCATCTATTTTGTGGAATTTACTCAAAGCCATCGGGTCGAAATCAACCTGAATGGTTGGCTTTTTCGGAGTAATTCCTGTGTGATTCGAAAACGATGCACCAAACACAATCAACAAGTCGCTTTCATTCATAAACCACGAAGCAATTGGAGTTCCACTTTTTCCTAATACACCGCATCCCAGCGGGTGATTATCAGCAATTAATCCTTTTCCTTTAAAAGTGGTAATTACCGGACAGTTCAATTTTTCAGCCATTTTAATAATTCCCGGCATTGAATAACGTGCACCATGACCGACGATGATTCCCGGTCTTTTTGAATTCTGAATCAATCCAATTGCTTTGTCCACCATTTCAACTGGAGGAGAAATAGTAAACGGGGTAATTCTCCCTTCTGGTTTTTGTGCTACTTCATTCTGCGGTTTGACAGTAAATTGTACTTCGTTGGGGAAAGTTAAATGCGAAACATCGCGATTGATTATGGCATGTTTTATTGCTTGAGTCATTAATTCGGTATGTTTGCTGTTTTCTTGAACTGCATGATTAAAATGCGCCACCGTTTGAAACGCTTTTACCAAATCTACTTCCTGAAATGCACCCGTTCCGACAACTTGCGTATTCACTTGCCCCGAAAGTGCCAACAATGGAACACGGTCAACTTTGGCATCCCACATACCTGTAAACATATTTGTTGCGCCGGGCCCGGCAATTCCAAAACATGCAGCAGGTTTCCCGGTAAGTTTTGCATATCCACTTGCCGCAAAAGCAGCTGCACCTTCGTGGCGGATTCCGAAATATTGTAATTTACCTTTTTCTTCTGACCGTCTCATGGCATCTGCTACTCCCAGATTACTATGTCCTACCATTCCAAAAACAGTATCAACTCCCCAGTTAACCATTGTTTCCATCATCACATCCGAAATGGTTGGTTTGTGTGGTCTTTCTTCCATGAGTCCTACGTAAATAACTCCATTTTCTTCTTTCACTTTATACGAATCAACACCATCGTCATATCCCGGAACCTGGCCCGTACAAGGATGAAAATCCCATCCATGCCATGGACAACGTAAAATCCCATTTTCAATACTTCCTTCGCCCAGTGGCCCTCCCTGATGAGGACACCGGTTATCTAGTGCACATATTTTACCCTCGAAATGAGAAAGGGCAATTTGTTTCTGACCTATTGTTACAGTAGTTACGCGACCTTCAGGTATTTCGTCAATACTGTTTAGTACTTTGTGCCAAACTAATTTATGACTCATTGTTTAATTAATTATTTTATTATAACCTGCATTCGTGCTTTGACTATAGTAGATTTTTAATTTACTTTGCTCAATTCCCGAAAATTTAACTGTGTTGAGTATTTTAGAATTAAACTCATTGATTAATTTATGTCTGGAACTATAACATTTTTAGAATAAAATAGTTTCCCATTCTCATACATTGCCAAATAAGGAATCTCAATAAGTATTAAATCTTTTACTATTTTTTTGCTAGCATCAACATTTACTTTTGCAATTTTTATTTGGTCATAATAATCCACTTTCAAACTATCTGAATTGAGTATAAGATTTGTCGTATGTTCATTTTATACTTCTATTAAAGTAAAATCAGTATCTAGCTCAATATGCTCATCTCTTTCACATCAGTAAAAACTAATGGTTTCGGTAAACGTGTCGGTTACCAGTAACCGATAAAATTCTAAAATATGCCTAATGTGTTGGCCAATTGTTGAGTTTGAAAGAGTATCAATTTGCTGTCTGTAATTTTCTGTTTTGATGCTTTCAAGGAGTTGCTTTATTTGCATCAGGTTTTCTTCTGCTTCTAACGTGATACAATTTTCAACATCTTTATTGTTCACATTAGAGGTAGACTTCTAAAATTCCCTTCGCATCAAGAAAATAATTAGTGCAATAATTTATTGTAATTTATATTCTGACTTAACTGTAATTTTAACAGATTTTGCAATTTTTGTGGAGACCATTTCACCTTCGTCAAACATAATTCCAAAATCGGCGAGTGTTAGGTTGAATGTTGCATCGAGATTTAACAAACTCCCATCAACGGTAATAATACCCGTTTCTTTAATTGGACTGGTTTTGTCTTTAATGGTAATTTCTCCCTCAAAATTGGCTGGATACTTCCCATCTTTACTAAAATCGATTTCATCGAGATTGGTAATTTTACCTTTCAACTTAGATTTTGGATAAATGTTAGTTACCAAAAAATGTTCGTTGTTAAAATGCTTTTGCATCATTGCTTTTTCAAATTCGAAACTCTGCATTGGTACCGAAAAAACAACATCACCGGTTTTTGGATTAATTGTACTTACCGAAGCATAATTATTTGCTTCAATATCTTCGACAGGTGTTGTTGAAAAAAACTTAATGTGTGTCTTCGAACTGATATATTTATCAGCCGTCTGGCTAAATGCCGCCATTGATAATAATAGTGCTGCGCTGCTTAATAATAATGCTAATTTTTTCATGATTATACTTTTATAAAATGATTATTTATTTGATTTTTAATTATTTACGATACTGCTTTTTTCGAGGATAACATTTTCGTACAATTCCAGATCTTCATCGTATGCAGCTCCTGATCGGATAACTCCCTTAACGGTAGCAGTTTTCCCAACTACAATTTTTGATGTACCTGCATTAGATTCGATAGTAAATGTTGCATTCACTCCTGCTTTGTCATCAGGGCCTTTCAAAAGAATTACAATTTCGCCTTTGAAATTTTCAGAAATATTAGCTGCAATTCCTGTTATTTCAAGAATTTTTGAATCACCATCAGAAGCGAGATATTTTTTATTGGCTGCGACTTTATCAGTCAGGTATTCTGATACAATTTCAGAACTTGTCAAAACATAATTAACTTTTGCTGATTGTACATCGCGATGTGGCATATTAAACATGTATAAACCAACACCTCCACCAACAAGTAAACCTGCCAAAACTACTATCGATGCAATTCTTGTAATTTTCTTTCGTTTCATTATACGTCACTTTAATATTCAAATCAATTGTCGGATAAAACATTTAAACCTTACAAAAAAATTGTAAAAAATGAGAGAGTAAAATAGAGAAAGAATGGATTTAGTTATTCTCTGTGATTTTATTAAACGATAAAACAGATGTTAAAATGACTTTTTGGAACAGTTGGAATATGCAAATTCCCAAATATAAGAAGCTGTTAAAATTCGGTTTCTGTTCTTTTACTATTTGAAATTTATGGTTTATCCAAGTTAGGTTTATGAAGCAATTCTTTTTTTTCAAGAGCTGAACCTTGTCATTCGTAAAAAAAGCATACTTTACACATTAAATTGTGCAAACTAAAAAACATATCATATTATTCGATGGCATTTGCAATTTATGCAATGGTGCTGTTAATTTTATTTTGAAAAGAGATAAAAAAAAGCAGTTTCGGTTTGTTGCATTGCAATCAGAGAAGGGGATAGGTTTAATTTCAAAATTTGAAATTGCACCTGAAACAGATTCGATTATATTAATTGTAAATAATCATGTTTATACAGAATCTGACGCTGCCATCGAAATTGCAAAATTATTGCCTGCTCTCTGGAATTGGCTTTCGGTATTTAAAATCATTCCTAAAAAAGTACGAGATGGAATTTATAAGTGGATAGCAAAAAATCGTTATCGTTGGTTTGGTAAGAGAAAAACTTGTCGGATTCCGTAACCTTATAAATTAAGAGTTAATTCTATATGGTTAGCTAATTTTTCCTATTTTGAAAATTAATTTTAATTTCAGAGTTCCCTGTGTGACTAATATTATTATGAGTTTTATTAATCTCTGGCGGCACATTTAAATATTCATCATTACTGTTTTTATCATTGTCCTCGTCATCTTCTTCCTCTTCCCAATCAAATTTATCGCGACGTATTAAATACCGACGATAATAAAATGCCAGCACAATTCCCGAAACAGCTCCCCACAAATGTCCTTCCCACGAAATATCGGGATTTATTGGAAACATGCCCCAAACTAATCCTCCATATAAAAACACAACAACTACAGATATTGTAAGCAGCCTAACATCGTTTCGTATAATTCCACTAACAAAATGGAAAGCTGCCAACGCATAAACAACACCGCTGGCGCCAATGTGCCATGCCTCGCGACCAGAGAGCCAGACACACAGTCCGGCTAGAATATACATCTGGAAAAATATACGATACGAAATGCGGCGATAAAAATAAATAAGTGTAAAAAGTAAAATAAAAAATGGGATTGAATTTGAGATGAGATGGTCGAAATCGGAATGGATAAATGGAGAAAATATAATTCCGGGTAGTCCTTTTAGATGTAAAGGATATACTCCAAATTTCACAAAATTTAAAGTGGTGGTTTGTTCTATTATCTCAACAATCCAAAACACCAAAAGAAATGCTGCCGGAAATATTAAACTGTGAATAAAAATCTTTTTCTCCAGTTTTAAATCCAGTTTTTTCGGGTTGCTCGGATAGTATTTAAAAAGGCTCATTATAAAATTAATTTCATTTTTTTTGTCAAACTTTCGGGAGTTGAAGTTTCTAACTCCAACCTATTATCAGACTTGGAAAGTCCGACTCCCGTTCACCTACTCTTTCATTTACTTATTATACCCATTAAATTGGGAAAACACACGGAATAATATTTAATAATTATTTTCTCAACAACTTTTTTATCATTGCAGCAAACTCTAAAATTTCCTGTTCTGTTGTATCAAACGATGTCATCCAGCGCACTTCCGGTTTTGTGTCGTCCCAAATATAAAAGAAGAAACGTTTTTGCAGTGGTTCAATAATCTCTTGCGGAACAATAGCAAAAATACCATTTGCATTAACAGGTTGAGTAATTTTTATCTCAGGTATTTTTACAATTTCCGATTCTAAAAGCTTTGCCATTTTATTTGCATGAGTTGCAGTTTCTTTCCACAAATCGTTTTCGAAATATGCTAAAAACTGAGCTCCCACAAAACGCATTTTCGAGTATAATTGCATACTCTGTTTGCGAATATATTTTGTATTCAACGTTAATTCTCTATTAAAAAACAGAACTGCTTCGCCCATCATCATTCCATTCTTTGTCCCTCCAAACGATAGAATATCAACACCACAATCAACTGTAAATTTTCTGAAATCCAAACCTAATGAGATTGCTGCATTTGCAATTCGTGCTCCATCCATGTGTAACAACATATTGTTTTTATGAGCTAAATCTGCAAGTTCTTGAATCTCTTTTGGTTGATAAACTGTTCCCATTTCGGTAACCTGCGATATTGAAATAACACGAGGTTGCGAGTGATGTTCAAAATCGAAACCAGTTAAATGTTGTTGAATAGCGTTAGGTGTTAACTTGCCATTTACCGGATCGACAGGCAACAATTTACAGCCTGTAAATTTTTCGGGAGCACCACACTCGTCTTCCTGAATGTGAGCTGTTTCGGCACAAATAACAGAATTAAAACTTTGTGTAACTGTTGATAAACTAAGCACGTTTGCACCTGTTCCGTTAAAAACAAAAAATATTTCGGTGTTTTCGCCAAACTTATCTTTAAAAACTTTTATTGCCTTTTGTGTAAATTGGTCGTCTCCATAACCTACAACATGACCGGTGTTAACTTCTTCCATCGATTTAAAAATTGCTGGATGAACTCCGGAATTATTATCGCTTGCAAAACCTTTTTTCATACTTAAATAAATATTTTTTCAGTTTATAATTGTTTACTATTTTTACGTGTAAAGAAAGACAAAAATAAGGCAAAAAAAATGAACGAATCAATTCCTTTATCGCAAAAACTATACTTACTTGGAATTAATCCTGAAAAAGGAGGAATTATTTCGGCTTCGTACACTGCAATGGATTATGTGTTGATGGGCAGTTTGTTCTTGGAACTCTACCAGTGTAAAAACATTAGATTTGAAAACAAACGGATTGTAATAAAAGAGTCTAGATCGGAAATTGTATTGCATCAATTTTTGTTAGATAAAATGAGCAAATCAACAAAGCCGTTAAAAATATCGCGTTGGATTAATAAGTTCTATTATTCTTTAAAACACATCAGAAGAGAGATTCAGCAGGGTTTAGTTGAAAAGAGAGTAATACGAATGCAACCCAAGCATTTTCTGTTTTTTAAGTGGGAGAAACCTATTTTAGTTAATAAACAGGTGGTTTATAAATTGGTTGCCGAAATTGAAAAACAGGTATTTAATGGTTCTGCAAATGAAGACGAAATTATTCTATTGTCGTTTTTAAAACCTGCCGGATTATTGAAACGAATTTTTCCGGAGCGTGATAAACGTAAACTTGCAAAACAAAAAATGAATATTCTGATGGTTGATAATCAAGTCTCGATTGCTGTTGCCGATGCAATTTCTGCGGCCCAAGCTGTTGCCGCTTCAGCTGCAATTACTTAAGTTTTAAACCTGTTTTAGCAATGAGAATTTTGATCCAGAACAGGTATTAATACTGTGCAAATAATTTTGAGTTGTTGTCTTATTACTTTTAATTTATTGGAGTAAATGAAAGAGTTAATTTCAAAAAATAGTAGTGGAAAAAATGTTTTGATTTTTGCAATTGCTACCGGTATTGTGTATCTAATAATGCCAATTGTTACAATGCCAAAAGTTATGCAGTTTGCTGGCGAAATGAAGATTCTGGATTTGCTGCCCTGCGGTTACAATTTAGAATATGTAAATGCACTGTTTAAAATGCTTGGAGAAGAGGGACGCCACCATTATCTCTATTTTCAAATTCCGGTTGATATGATTTTTCCTCTGCTTCTTACAATAACCAACTGTCTATTAATTGCCCTTCTATTAAAAAAACAAAAACTTTTCAGAAACCCATTTATTTACCTTTGTTTTTTCCCACTTATTAGTGGAATTGCAGATTATGCCGAAAATATTGGAATAATAAGAATGCTCATTCAATACCCCGATTTAATAAAGTTTGATGTGAAAATAAACAGCCTTTTTAGTATTGTTAAATACACATCAATTACAATTTCTTTTATGGCAATAATTGTTTTGGGTGTTTTGTGGGGAGTCAAAAAAAAGAAAGTTTAGAAGGATTAACCATCTTTCAAATTTTCGGTGATTTTTTTAATTATTTTCATATTGTCGAAAAATTCCATTGCAATTACTCTTAAAATTGTATAAACAGGAATAGCGAGAATCATTCCAACAATACCAGCTAAACTTCCTGCAGCAATTATAACCAAAAAAATTTCTAGTGGATGAGCTTTTACACTGCTTGAATAAATAAGTGGTTGAAACAGAATGTTATCAATTATTTGGACTGAGCCAAATACAAGTAGCATCCATCCTAAAAGAGGAAGTGTTTGACTCATAAAATCGGCATTAATATTTAGTGCCAACCCAATTAAAAGCCCCACCGAAGCTCCCATCCACGGGCCGAGGTATGGAATAATATTGAAAAGTCCACAAAAAAGTCCGATTACAACAGCATGTTGAAATTCAATTCCTACAATAGAAAGTCCGATAGTAACAAGTAACATCACCATCGAAATCTCGAAAATAAGCCCTATAAAATATCGTCTTAAAAGATGAGAAATTGAGTCTAAAATATGAGTAACTTTTTCCTCGTAACTTGTAGGTACTAAAAGTATTACAACCTCGCGAAACATTGTTTCTTCCTTCAAAAAGAAAAAAGTTATAAATGAGACTGAAAAGAAGGCAATTAATAATTCTCCTACTGTTCCTGCAACATACGTGAATAAAGTAGTTAGCTGGGAAAAATCAACTTTATCAGTAATTCTTACAGTTAAAACATCCATAAACGATTGATTTTCAAGAGCCATTGGATCTTTGCCCAAAAACTGCCAGAGCTTAATTAACGGCTCTTCAATAGAACTAAGTACCGCAGCAAAATCTATCTGCGAAAAAGTATTTAACTCGCTAATTAATAGTGGAATTATAAATATGAAGAAAGATATAAATAAAATCCAAAGTGCTACAAGCGTTATAAATGCTGCCAACCCTTTTGGTATTTTAAATTTTTTATGTTTTTCTGATGTTAGCCACCTAACCAGCGGTTTGCCAAGAAAAGAGAGAATTACTGAAATTAGAATATAAGTAACAATTGCACTAAAGTACCAGAGTAAAAAAATAATAAATAGGAAACCAACAACAAGTAAAATACTTCGAGTTCTCTCTTTGAGTTGAATCATTTTATCTAGATTTTTAGCAAATATAAATCAAATATTACTAAATATTATATCATTTCAATTTTTCGGAAAGCACAAGCATTTCAATGTTTTTTATTTGCACCTATTTTAATAGCCACATTATTTCGGAGGTAGCATAATAACGTTCGTTATAATTCAAATTTATTATTTTACAATTATCATCTGGTATTTACATTGCGAAAGTGAGCAAATCAAAAAAGTTATTTTCGAAACTACCGGCAACCATATTTTAGTATTCCTAAAATTATAATTTTTTAATGAGTATCTCAATCAAGTTTTATATTTTTAGCCCTTAAACATATCCTAATATTTAAAATTGTTGGTGAAACGATATATAAATACCATTTCTGCATTCCAGTTTTACCAGTTGGTAAAATATGCCACGTTAATATTAATTGGCATTGTTTTTACTAAAACTGTATTAACTCAAAGTGCAATTGGCGAGTACGAAATTTTTGTATTTATTGCCGGTGCCGTTAGTTTCTTTTGGCTAAATGGATTATTAAAAGCACTACTTCCGCTTTCGTCACAAGCAGAGCAATCTAATATTTTTAGTGCATTTGTTGTCATTCAATTTTTTAGTTTATTCGCGGCATTTTTGTTATTTTTATTGCAACCTCTGTTTTCCGATTTCCTGTTGAATAATAAAGACATACCAGAAATTAAATTTTTATTTCTGTTTTTAATTTTTGGTGTTCCGGCATATTTAGTTGAATATTTTTATCTAATTAAAAAGCAAAACAATGCCTTAATTATTTATGCATTGGTTTCGTTTCTAGTACAATTTGTATTGGTTGTTTTGCCGCCTATTTTAGGTTATGGTATTAAAATAGCATTGATTGGGTTGGTTACTGCTTCTGTTATTCGCTACATTTGGTTATGGATTTTATTGATTTCAAATTCCGAAATTCATTTTTCGTTTGCCTTTGTAAAAGAGCATTTAAAACTTGGTGGACCGTTAGTTGCAGCAACATTTTTAAGTGGTTCGGCACAATTTGTTGATGGATTTATAGTAACCTCTAAATTTAACGACGAAACTTTTGCAATTTTCCGTTATGGAGCTCGCGAATTACCCCTTGCAATGTTACTTGCAAATGCGTTGAGCAACGCAATGCTTTCCGATTTTGCAATAAAAGAAAATTTACAACAAAATTTAGCAAAATTAAAAAGTAGTGTTTCAAAACTTATGCACTTTCTTTTTCCGGTTACCGCTGTTTTATTGTTGATTTCGCATTGGGCATTTCCTGTTATTTTTAATTCGCAATTTGCAGAGAGCGCAACAATTTTTAATATTTATCTGTTGCTTGTAATTAGCAGGTTACTAATGCCACAAACATTATTAAATGGGCTTAAACTTACAACTCCAATAATGTATGCAGCATTTTTCGAACTCATTATTAATGTTGTACTAAGTCTCTTTTTAGTGCAATTTATGGGAATTGCAGGAATTGCAATTGCCACTTTTGTAGCTTATCTATTCGAAAAAATATACCTCGTTTTATTTGTAAAAGCAAAATTAAATATTGCAATCTCAGAATATATTCCTGTAAATATTTATACTTTATATTCTGTGGTCATAATTGTATTATTTATTTTTGTTGAAATAATTTTAAAATAGTATGGATTTTATTCTCGATAATAGTGATTCTGAAAAGAATTATCAATCACTTATTTCTAAAATTAGGTTGCTCAGAAACGGCGATATTGCAGATGCAATGAAACGCACCGGCATTGAATATAAAATGAACTGGGGTGTTTCTTTGGTAATACTCAGAAAAACTGCAAAAGAGTTTGAGTACGACCATATTCTAGCTTTAAAACTTTGGAATAAACAGTGGCGCGAAACATCTATTTTGGCAACATTGCTGGACGAGCCCACAAAAGTTAGCGAAGAGCAGATGGATTTCTGGACAAAGAGTTTCGAAAATATTGAAATTGCAGAATTGGCATCTACTCATTTATGGGTGAAAAGTAAATTTGCTTTTGCTAAAGCTTTGGAGTGGTGTCGTGGAAAAAAGCATTTAGTGCGCTTTTCTGGAATTCACTTGGTTGGCAGACTGGCAATTACCGATAAACAATCTATCGACGAAATGTTTGAGCCGTATTTCGATGAATTTATTACCCTTGCAAAAGATAAAAAATTATATACCGTTTTATATCGTACAATTATTGCTTTAGGAACGCGCTCGAAATATTTAAATAAAAGCAGTATAGAATTTACAAAAGCCTTACAACTAAGCAGCTCAGAAAATGCATCTAAACTCGGAGAAGAGTTATACGAAGAGTTGACAAGTGAATATGTTCAGGATACACTTTAAAACAGTTATTT
>DAOVTY010000088.1 GCA_030632865.1 Bacteroidota bacterium | reverse complement strand
TGTGGAACTACTATGTCATTCCGAATAAAGTGAATCTATTTATTGAAATCCCTCACTTTATTCGAGATAACAGGAATGTAGAATTAATTTATCAAATTCTTACCAGTCATGTCAGTCGGGACTTCCAGTCCTATTACAGAAAGTAAAGTTGGTGCAACATCAGCCAAAACTCCGTTCTGCAAACTAATCCCCTCTTTTTCAGAAATAAAAATACACGGAACAGGATTTAACGAGTGGGCAGTATTACATGAACCATCTGCGTTTATTGTATTATCGGCATTTCCATGGTCGGCAATAATCATAACATTAAACCCACCTTCTTGTGCAGCTCCAACCACATCTTTAACACATTCGTCTATTGTAGCAACCGCCTTACAAATAGCTTCGTAAACACCGGTGTGCCCAACCATATCGCCATTGGCAAAGTTTAGGCAAACAAAATCAGCTTCTCCTTTTTTCAATTTCGGCACAATTGCATCTCTAACTAACAGTGCCGACATTTCGGGCTGTAAATCATAAGTTGCAACTTTTGGCGATGGAATTAATACACGGGTTTCACCGTCAAATTCATTTTCGCGACCACCACTAAAAAAGAAAGTTACATGCGCATACTTTTCAGTTTCGGCAATTCTTATCTGCTTCAAACCAGCATCAGAAACTACTTCTCCCATCGAATTTACAACATTCTCTTTATCAAAAATCACATTTATTCCTTTAAAATCGGCTTTGTAATTTGTTAGTGTGTACCACTGCAAATCCATTTTTTTCATATCAAATTCAGGGAAATTTTCCTGAGTAAATACAATGGTAGTTTCACGTAAACGATCGGTACGGAAGTTAAAGGCAATTACAACATCTCCCTCTTCAATTTTTGCAAGTGGCTTGTTATTCGCATCCACCATTACAATTGGATCTATAAATTCGTCTGTTTTTCCGTTATCGTACGAAGCCTTTACAGAAGCTAGTAAATCGGTTGATTTTTTGCCTTTTCCATCAGTATATAAATCGTAAGCAAGTTTTACTCTGTCCCAGTTTTGGTCGCGATCCATTCCGTAATAACGACCAATTAACGAAGCAAATTTAGCGTTTGTAGATTTAAGAGCTTTTAAATCATTCTCTAAAAAACCATAACCCGAACGCGGATCTGTGTCTCGACCATCGGTTAATCCATGAATAAAAATATCTTCCAAACCCATATCGGTGGCAATTTGGCAAAGTGCAACCATGTGCGAACTTAACGCGTGTACTCCGCCGGGGCCAATCAATCCAACTAAATGAACTTTTTTATTTTTCTCTTTGGCATAATTATATGCTTTTACAATTTGAGGATTTTGCCACAACGATTTATCGCGGATAGATTTTGTAATTTTCACCATGTCCTGATAAAGAATCCGACCGGCACCGATACTTAAATGACCAACTTCAGAATTCCCCATTTGACCATCGGGCAAACCAACATTTTCTCCTGAAGTTAGCAATTCAGAATGTGGATATTTCGCTGTAAGCGAATCGATAAACGGAGTTTGTGCAGTTGCAACAACATCACTTTTAGAGCCATCGCCAATTCCCCAACCATCGAGAATCATCAGTAATGTTTTTTGAATATTAGCCATCTTATTTTGTTTTTAATTATTTCTATATTGAAAAAACAAAAGTATCTTTTTTTGGTTCATCGTTGAAATAAGAGTCTAGTTGATTAATTGGATTTAACAAATTGTTTTTGGGTGAAGTTGAAAAACCTGTTCAAACAAAAAGCGTTGAAATAGAAATTAAAGTCTGTTGTTTACAATGTTATTATACATTGAACCGAACTGCACGCGAATTCCCACACCCGTGTAAAGTTCAAATGTTGATGGCAGTTTTACCCGATTCAATAAAATATCTTCTAAACTGGCTTCGCCTTTAGGCAAATAAATTTGGTCATGTACATTTTCTGCTCTAAATTCCAAATTAACCGAAAAGCCTCGTACAATTCTAATCGAAATCTCTGTGTCAAAAGTAATTCTGTTTTTGCTAAAATCGTGTAAATAATTAGAGGCATTTAACCCCGCTTCAACTTCTCCCCAGGTTTTTACTAGCTGCAAATCTAGCCTAAAAGATTGCTGCCAAAGTCTTTCTTCAAACATACCGTAAATAGTTTCTTCATGATATTTTTTCCACTCCTGACCAATATAATAGGCCAGAGTAAAAACTTTTCTATCTGAAACGTCCCATGGAAAAATATTGTATTCAATGGCAGGTTGTATCTTAAAAGAGTAATCGATATTTGAATAAATACTACTATAATAAGAAAAAGAGCCACCTACCGACCAACGCTGATTAAGACTTTTTACAATGCTGGAAGTAATGTAGTTTGTAATATTTTCAGATATATAACTTTCATCACCATCTAAATATTTGTTCGCGCGAACCGACATTCTTCCAAAATTTCGAACTTTCCAATCTTCAGTTACTCTATCTACTCGTAAATTAACCGAGTAATTAAAATTTTTCCGACTCTCCTCTAGATCAATACTTCCATTAAAATCTCCACGAAAAGTCCAACTATTCCACGGATCGTCAGAATTAACTACTTCAACTTCTTCTTTTTCCTTAAAGCGAATACGAATATCTTTAGATATTTTTGTTTGGTTAACAAAAGGCATCAATCCCATTGTAATTGCATCGGTAATTATCTTCCGGCTTTCTTCGTGTGTGTCGCTCGATGCAGTTGTACATGTTATGGTAAAATCGCTTATAAAATCGAAAGTATTACTTGTGTACATTAGCGAATATACAGAACCGCCAGATCCACTTATTCTTCTTGTAATAATTATATGTACATCAGAAACTGCAGGGTCGTTCACAAAATCTACAAAACGCATATTGCGTCTCATAAAATCAAAATCAAGACGAATACCTTCTATAAATACTTTTGGTTTACCCTCTTTTTTATCATAAATTAATCTCCCAGTTAACTTTTTATCATGAGGGTCATCTTCTCCGTAACAAAGTGTTACACCAAAAAACAGTAGAAAAAGAAAAAATATTCTGATATTATTATAATTCATTAGACTTCTAATTTTTAATTGGAAATAGGTTATTCTACAAAAATTGCTAAAATTCTGGCTTTGCTAGCAATAATCGTGCTATAATTTTAATTTTGTATTTTATTATTAACATTAGTTTTATATTTCACTGAATTTCATTTTATTGCAATTGTTATTTATATTCATTTTAAGAAATGGCACGACGAGAAAAAAAAGCAAGGAACAAGGGCTCTGCAGGAAATAATAGAAAATTAGGAGAAGATTTTTTACTTCAAAACTCAAAAAAAGAAGGTGTAACTACAACATATTCAGGATTACAGTTTCTGATAGTTGAAGAGAAAAATGAGGCAAGTCCAGAAATTTTAGATACTGTTATAATTCATCAGCGGGCTTTGCTTTTAGATAGCAAAATACTTATAGATACATATCGGCTAAACAAACCCGATGAAGTTATAGTTAACGAATTAATTGAGGGACTGCAAGAAGGGTTGCAGTTAATGTCGGTTGGAAGTCGCTACAAATTTTGGGTGCCGGCAGAACTTGGATGGGGCCGTAAAGGTTCTGGAAACAAAATACCACCAAATGCAGTTTTGTTTTTTGATATTAGATTGGTTGACATTCTTACTAATTAACAATCCGCTGAAAATAAAACTGAAAATACTTCAATAAAAAATAGTTATTTTGCCCCTCTAAAAAATAGAAATAAATGCTCGAAATTTGTGCAATAGCATCCGGGAGTAACGGAAATTGCTACTATATTGGAAATAAAAAAGAAGCCATAATAATTGATGCTGGAATATCGGCAAAACAGATATTGCAGCGAATGAAAGAACGCAATTTAGATGCGTCGAAACTGAGAGCTTGTTTTGTTACACATGAACATGGCGACCACATGAGAGGAGTGCGTGGGGTGAGCAAAAAACTGCAGATACCAATTTATTTAACTGCAAAAACACACAACGGTGCATATAAAAATATGCGTCCTGATAATCCCGTATTTTTTACAACCAACGAAGAAATTAAGATAGGAGAGTTCACTGTTTTTCCGGTGCTTAAAAACCATGATGCAGCCGACCCTTGTTCATTTCGAATTAAATATAAAAATAAAAGTGTGGGAGTTTTTACCGACATTGGAGAAGCGTGCGACAACGTAAAATCGCACCTTAAAAAATGCGATAGCCTGTTTCTAGAATCTAACTACGACGAAAAAATGCTTTGGGATGGGAGTTATCCATATTTTCTGAAACAACGGGTTGCATCAAAAGTTGGTCATCTATCAAATGATCAGGCTTTCGATCTTCTTGAAAACCATGCAAATGAAAATCTTAAATGTGTATTCTTAAGTCATATTTCGCGAGATAACAACACACCAGAAAAAGCTCTGGATAGAATGACTTCGCTAAAATCTAAATTTGAAGTTAAACTAACTTCGAGGCTCGAAGCGGGAGAAATTTATACTTTTTAGAATAAACAATATTCTAACTATTCAGCAAATTATCACTTAACGCCTGCAAAGTTTCTTTTTTATTTGAAGTTGGTACTAAAACCGAAATATTATATTTGCTTCCTCCGTACGAAATCATTCGAATAGGAATACCATTTAATGCTCTAAATACTTTTGGGGCAAATCCCCTTTCCTCTTGAATAATATCGCCAACAATACAAACAATCGACATTTCAGAATCAACTTCAACCGTACCAAACTTGGTAAGCTCTTCTTTTATTCCAGGTAAGTTTTGAGTACTGTCGATGGTTATAGAAACAGCAACTTCCGACGTAGATATCATATCAATTGGAGTTTGATATTTTTCGAAAACTGCAAAAACATTTTTTAAAAAACCGTACGCATTTAACATTCGGGCCGAACGGATTTTTAGTGCAGTAATACCATCTTTTGCTGCCACAGCTTTTATTCCCTGTCCGTCTGAATCAGCAGAAATTAATGTGCCACTGTCGGTTGGATTCATCGTATTTTTTAACCTCACCGGAATATTTGAAACCCGTGCTGGAAGAACTGTTTGAGGGTGCAGAATTTTTGCTCCAAAGTAAGCTAACTCTGCAGCTTCGTTAAAAGATAGTTTATCTATTTTTTTTGTATTCTCAACAAATCGAGGGTCATTATTGTGAAAACCATCAATGTCTGTCCATATCTGGATTTCATCGGCTTCAATTGCAGCACCAATTAACGATGCCGTGTAATCGCTCCCTCCACGCTGCAAATTGTCGATTTCATTATTGGCATTTTTACAAATAAAACCCTGTGTTATATAATAATCAGCATCTCCAACTTCATTTAAAGTAGCTTTAATATTCTTTCTAATATACTGTGTATCGGCAACTTTATCCTCATCGATTAACATAAAATCTAGTGCAGGCAGTAACTTTGTTTTGTAACCTTTTTCGCTCATTAACAGTGCAAACAATTGTGTCGAAATAAGCTCACCCTGCGCTAAAATTGTGTTTTCACCAACCTCGCTAAAATTACCAGATGTAAAAGATTTAATTGTATTGAAACTTTCGCGAATAACTTCTAAACCTCTCTTTTTATTCTCTTCGGAAGAAAATAGTTGAGCAACCACCTTTTTATATTTAGCTTCTAGATTACCTGTAATAATACGTGCAGTATATTTATTCTTTTTATACAAATAATTCGAAATCTCAACTAACGAATTTGTGGTTCCCGACATTGCCGACAACACAACTATTTTTTGATCTCCATCGGTAATTAAATCTAAAACTGCCCTCATATTTTTGGGCGAGCCAACCGATGTTCCTCCGAATTTTAAAACTTTCATACGTTTAAAATTATTCAATTATTAAGCTCACAAAGATTAATAATTTTGTGATATTTAGAATAAAAAACAGGACTACTTAACCAAAATATTAACGTTAAAATCCATAAGTTCACTGATATAAAAACGTATGTAAAATTTTATTGATTTACTTTTACAAAAAAAAGATTCTGAATTATGAAAATCTACCACAACTTTTTTCTCAAAAATCTTAATTCAATTGTATGATAATAATCACAACAAACTTTTCATATTCTTTTATCCAAAAAACTAAATTTGTATCGAATCTAAAACTATAAAAAATGAAATATTTCCTTTCTATTCTATCGATTGTAATTTTATCTCAGATTAATGTATTTGCCCAAGAACAGTCGGCTTATTTTCAGGTTGGCACCTCTACCGAAAGCATGAAAGAAACAATGAATACTGTAAAAACTGCATTGCAAAGTTCTGACTTTAAAATAATTGGAGAATATAATCCGGGCAACTCCAAAAATCTTGCTGTTGTTTGTTACACTCGCCCCGATCTTGAAAAAATTGCTTTAAGTTTTTCCGATCGTGGATCGTTGGCAGCAACATTAAAAATTGGATTTAAAAAAGAAGGTAACTCAATAAAAATAAGCATGTTAAACCCTATGTATATTTTCTATGGGTACTTTATTGAAGGGATTGACAAACAAGAAAAAGAGCTTACTAAAATATCGGAAGATGCAAAAACTGCAATGAAAAAAGTGGGAACTGAATTTACTCCATTTGGCGGCGAACTCAGTAATAAAGAGCTTCAGAAATACCATTATAAAATGATGATGCCTTATTTTGAAGATGCCGAAGAGTTAAATGAATTTGTATCGTTTGAAGCTGGTTTGAAAATTATTCAGAATAATTTAAAAACAGGAAAAGGAGACACAAAAAAAGTTTACGAATTGATTTATGCAGATAAAGAGGTCGCTGTTTTTGGTGTTGCACTTTTAAATGCAGAAAAAGGCGAAACTAAATTCCTACCCATCGTTGGCGAAGAAAATGTAGCAGCAATGCCTTACGAAATTATTTTACAGGGAAATACGGCAACTATTTTACCCGGCAAATTCCGTCTTGCAATTAGTTGGCCAGAATTAACAATGGGAACTTTTATGAAAATAATGAGTACGCCAGGTGATATAAAGGATACTCTAGAAGGGTTGACGGAATAAGAGCCTCCCCTAACTTATCCAATAAAGGGGAACAAGAAAAAACACAAAACTATCATATTTGTTTTGTCATTTTAAGCGTTCACCTAATTTTTATTTCGCATAAAAGGTGGTAAACAGAGAGATTCTGAAATAAATTCACGATGCAAAAGTAAATGACTTTTATTCTCTAAATTTCTCCAAGAAGAAATCAACTAAATCAACTCCAGATTCATCAACAATCCCAATTTCCGGAGCATAAACAATTGCTTCAACACCAACTTTTACAGCCCTATCTTTCAACGCTTTTGCATGCAATGGATGATGATTTAAGTGATCTTCGTTTGTTGGAAAACCACCCACCTGCTTATTAAAAACAAAAAATGGAGATGAATTTTTATTCATGTGATTCAGAAAATCAAGCTCTCCCCTAACTTTAGTTTCCTTTAATAGATCAATATTATCTGCTGATTTAAATCCAAACGCACGGGCGATTTCAAATTTTTCTCTGGCTGTTTCCTTTTTGGACAATCCTAACAATTCGCTCCAACTACATAAATCATAAGTTGATTGAGTTGCAAAAGCACCGGCACAAGTTAATCGGGTTGATTCCCTTAAAACAGGGTCTTCATTTTTGGGCTCCGCCATATTATCGTTAAATGCTAACCACAACGAAGTTCCTGCTCCGGCAGAACCACCGGTGCAAGCTATTTTGTTTTTATCGATATTATATTTTTTTGAATGATAACGAATGTATTGAAGACAACGTTTTGAATCGTTCATACTCGCCAAGATCCCAAATGGAGCTTCATTCATAAAACGGTAATTGATAACTGCCACAGAAATACCTGCATCTAATAACCTAACTAAATCTGAAGAATCGTAATACTTAGATTTATCGCCACCAACAAAACCACCACCATGAATATAAATAACTAATGGAGTTGGCGAGTCTGACTCTACCATCCAAATATCAAAATTATTTTGCTGATGATTGCCATACTCTTCATTAGAAAACGTGGCATACTCTCCTTTTAAATTTATCGGTTTTATATCTGTATAATCTACGTTCATCGTCCTCTTTTCGTTCGATATAACAAATGTAAAACTATTAAAAGTAACCGAGAATTAATTAGAAAATATTTAGAAATTCACAACGAAAAATTAAAAACTCCCAAAAATAGCGTGTTTTTCAGAGTTAAAATATATTGTAGAATATATATTGAAATTCTCGCGATTGGTAGTAAGTTTTCGTTCAATGTGTAAAACCGGCTGCCCGGCTTTTAACTTTAAAAGCTGTTTTATGTGTTTATCGGGGCGCACAGCTTTTAATTTTTGTTCGCCACCCAAAATTTCAATCTGGTAGTTTTTGCGAAGTATTTCGAAAAGTGATTTATTTTCAAACGAACGATTGGTAATTCGCGATAAATAGATATTTGGCAGATGATTAATATCGTAAAAAACAGGTTCGTCATCAACAAAACGCAAACGCTCCATATAAATACAGCCCGACTCTTGTTCTATTTCCGAGAGTTCGAATCTAAAAGGATCTGGCCACTTTTTAATTATCGGTTTTTGCAAAATATCAGTTTTCAAATAACGAACACCAACTGCCGATGCCGTTCCTGCAATCGATAAAATTCCAATATTCTGTGGTGGCTTTCTAACAATACTTCCCTTTCCCTGCTTTTTCAAAATCAAACCATCTTTAACCAACGAATCCAGTGCATGACGAACAGTTGGACGTGTTATGTCATACGCCGCACAAAGTTCGTTCTCCGAAGGCAATAAACTTCCCTCCTCGTAAACACCAGTTAAAATATGTTTCCGAAGCAATTCGTACAATCTTCTATATTGAGGAATATTTTCCATTGTTGGCACAAAGTTAAAAAAAAATTAAAACATTCAAAACAACTTGTAAATACAAGTTAAATAATATATTTTTACAATCTGAAAATATTTTAAATCATAAACAGCTTATTTACAACGATTTATTTTTTAAGCAAAATTTTATTTGTATTTACAAGTTGAATAAAAAGCATAAAACTAATAAAATATGGCAACACCAATTTTAATGCCTCGACAAGGTCAATCTGTTGAATCTTGCATTTTAGGGCAGTGGTATAAATCGGTTGGAGAGGAAGTTAGCGAAGGCGATACACTTTTCTCTTACGAAACCGATAAAGCCTCTTTTGAAGAGGAAGCAAAAGAGGACGGAATTCTTCTCGCTACCTTTTTCGAAGAAGGTGATGAAGTTCCCGTTTTAGTAAATGTGGCGGTACTTGGGAAAGCAGGTGAGTCATTCGACGAATTCAACCCCGGCAAAGAAACCACAACAGAAACCACTCAGATTGAAACTGTTGAGGAAGCACCTAAAGTTATTGAATTCGAAGTTGAAGACAGTTTGCCAAACAAGCGTTTACGAATTTCTCCGCTGGCTAAAAATATGGCAGAGAAACTGGGAGTTACCGTTCAATCATTAAAAGGATCTGGCCCACACGGAAGAATTATTGCTCGCGATGTTGAAATGGCAAATGCTACCAAACCTGCAATGCAACCGGGTGTTAACTCAGCTCCTAAAACAGTTGGTGAAAAAGCTCCTGAAGTAGTTTTAGAAGAGAGCGACGATTATAATATTAAAGCAATTCCTAATATTCGTAAACTAATTGCTACTGCAATGCACCAGTCGTTGCAAAACTCGGCTCAACTTACACACCACATGAGTGCCGATGCACGAAAAATGATGAAGCTGCGTAAAAAATTCAAACAACAGTTTGCTGACGGAACAGTTTCGCAAAATGTTACGATTAACGATTTGGTTTGCTTTGCAACAATTCGTGCCTTAGAAAAATTTCCACAGGTAAATACGCACTACCACGGCGACAAAATGAAGTGGTTTAAAAAAGTACACCTCGGATTGGCAGTTGACACCGACCGCGGATTAATGGTTCCGGCACTAAAAAATGCCGACGATCTTTCAATAACCGGTCTTTCGAGTCAACTTAAACAGCTATCAACTGCAGCACGAAACGGGAATGTAAATCCTGATTTACTAAACCCCGCAGCCGCAACATTTACTGTTTCTAATCTCGGCAATTATGGTGTAGAAATGTTTACACCAGTTATTAATTTACCACAAACTGCAATTCTGGGTGTTTGCACAATAGTACCTCGCCCAAAGGAAATTGAAGATGGAGTTTACGGTTTTGTTCCAATGATTGGACTTTCGTTAACTTATGACCATCAGGCACTTGATGGCGGAGAAGCAACACTTTTCCTTGCAGAGATTAAAAATCAAATAGAGAATCTATCTATTTAATTAGATTGAAAACAGTAGTAAAATATAAAAATTAAAACATAATAAAATGCCTAAGAATCAATACATAAATCCGGACGACGTAAGGAAACCGGGACAAATAGAATTCACTCCAATTCCTGTAAATCAATACAGTAAAACAGTTGAAGAGGAAAAAGTGAATTTTTCGGATGCAGATTTAGTTAGAATTTATCACGACATGGTTGTTATTCGTGAGTTCGAAACCATGTTAAATTTGATAAAAACCCGCAACGAATATAATGGTGTTGAATATAATCATCCCGGACCTGCTCACCTTTCTATAGGACAAGAAGCAGCTGCAGTTGGTATGGCTTACACTCTCGATGTTGACGACTTCATTTTCGGGTCACACCGTAGTCATGGCGAAATTCTTGCAAAAGGCTTGTCGGCAAT
>DAOVTY010000070.1 GCA_030632865.1 Bacteroidota bacterium | reverse complement strand
TTACCGTCATCTATACATTCCATTATATGTTTAGCTTCATGTTGGTACCCCATTCCTTCAATAGCTTGTGGCTTAAACGTTTGTGGCACTTCTCCATTTTTCACAACTGTTATATTTGTTGACACATGCCATTTCGGATTTAAAACCAGATACCCATTTTCGCACCAATACTCTGTTTGAGTTGGTGAATACGAAGAAAAACTGGAAACTAAATTTGCCATTTCACCACCCTTATATTTGAAAATGATACTAATACTCTCTTCAGTACCAGTTTCGCTAAAAACTGCAAAAGATTTTAAAATATCAGGTATCCCCAATGAAGTTAAAGCTGCAAAAACCGGATAAATTCCTATATCTAACAATGAGCTACCGCCAAGCGCTATATTATACAAACGTTTCTCGGTATCAAATGGCCCGTTGAAACCAAAATCGGAACGAACTAATTTCAACTTTCCTAATTCGCCTGATTTTAGAATTTCCATCGCATGAATAAAACTGGGCTGAAACATGGTCCAAAATGCTTCCATTAGAAACGTATTATTTTCTTTGGCACATGCAATCATCTCCATAACTTCATTTTTATTCATTGCAAACGCCTTCTCGCACAAAACTGCTTTTTTATTTTTGAGACATAGTAAAGTGTGCTCGTAATGATGCGAATGTGGAGTTGCAACATAAACAATATCTACTTTAGAATCTGCAACCAACTCCTCATAACTTCCGTATGCAACATCAAATCCCATTTCTGTTGCAAAATCTTTCGCATTATCCAAATTTCGCGAAGCTGCTGCGTACAAATTTACATTGGGTAGCAATTTTAAATCGGCACTAAATTTTTTAGCAATTTTCCCACAACCTAAAATAGCCCAATTGTATATTTTACTCATATTTGTAAATTTAAAAGTTATAATTATAACCGTAAAGTAAGCTGAAAAATATTAAAACTTTGAAGTAAGACTTAATCCAATTCTATAATTTTATCTATTAGTTTATTAATAATTTACAAACTTGACGATATTAATAAATTGAACATCGTAAACAAAAATAACATGTACTTTAATTTCATGCAGATTAACACATAAAAACATTTTGATTAAACAATAAAAACAACCAAATTTACCAATTCAATTAAAACTATGAAGAAACTATTTATACTTTCAATAATAATATTGACATTCTCGTGTACTGGAAAAAAATCTGATACTAAACAGATTAAAAAATCAGAATCTAAAGTAATAATTGAAAAATCAGATAAGAATCCTTCAATTATTCCAAAAAATGAAATGATAACTTTTGAAGGCGGTACATTTTTAATGGGTTCAGAAAATGGGTTACCACAAGAGCTTCCGCTTCATAAAGTAACTCTTAGCGCATTCAAAATTGACAAATCGCCTGTAACAGTTGCCCAGTTCCGTATTTTTGTTGAAACAACTAATTACAAAACAGAAGCTGAAAAATTTGGAGACTCAGGAGTTTTTAATTTACAAATTCAAAATTGGGAATTAATGCCCGGTGCATTCTGGAGCAAACCATTTGGTCCTGCTGGACCAGAAGCAACTGATAATCATCCGGTAACACATGTAACATGGAACGATGCTGTACAATACTCAAGTTGGGCAGGCAAGCGTTTACCAACTGAGGCCGAATGGGAATATGCTGCACGAAGCGGAAAAAATTCAGAAAATAAATTTAGTTGGGGAAATAAAGTACAAGTTGAAGGTAAATATTTTGCCAATACGTGGCAGGGAGAATTAACTGACACTGAAGCAAAAGACGGTTATTTATATACTAACCCGGTTGGCATTTTTGGCGAAAACGAAGCAGGATTAACTGACATGGGAGGAAATATTTGGCAATGGTGTGCCGACAATTACAAAGCCTATCCTGGAGGTTCCACTACTATTAGAGAAGATTCTAACGTGAAAGTTATTAGAGGAGGTTCATTCTTTTTCGATCAAAATGGAGAAGATAGTTTCTCCGTTAGTGCAAGATCTATGAATTCACACGAAACCTCACTTTTTAACACTGGCTTTAGATGTGCAATGGATGCGAAATAAGAAACTAAAGGCAACTCTTTAAGTATGCAAGAATTCACAAATTAAATACTTTTCAGAAAAGACATATAAATTATTACATTTTAAATATCATCACTAAAATATAAATCAATCTAAAACCTATTTAAATATGAGTAAAATTAACAGACGAAATTTTATTGAAAAGAGTGTTTTAGGAGCTGCTGCTTTTACAGTAATTCCACGGCACGTTATGGGAGGAAACGGATTTGCAGCAGCAAACGACCGTGTTAACCTTGGCTACATTGGTAATGGTAAACAAATTTACACACTATTAAATAGTATTGGCGAATGTAAAGAAACAGTTGCAGTTGCTGCCAGCGATGTGTATGGCAAAAAACTTGAGTTATTTATCGATGCTGCTAATAAAAACAATGCTAATAAAGGGGTTGATGCTTCTGTAAAAGGTTATCACTATTATCGTGAGCTTCTGGAAAGAAGCGATATTGATGCTGTTGTAATTGCAACGCCCGACCACTGGCATGCGCAAATTGTAATTGATGCTGCCAAAGCTGGTAAAGATATTTATTGCGAAAAACCTATGGCACTTACAGTTGCCGAAGGACGTGCAATGGTAAACGCAACTCGCAAATACGATCGTGTTTTCCAAACGGGAAATATGCAACGTTCGTGGCGCGATTTCCGTCATGCAGTAGAATTAGTACGCAACGGATATATTGGAGAAATAAAAGAGATTAATGTGAGTGTTGGTGGACCAATAAAACAATGCAACCTCCCAACTGAAGAAGTGCCTGAAACTCTGGACTGGAATGAATGGGTTGGACCTTCATTATACAGAGGTTTTCATAACGATTTGGCACCAATTGTTGGCGACGATAAATGGGGTTGGTGGCGTGGATACCGCGATTTTGGTGGTGGCTTAGTAACAGATTGGGGAGCGCACATGTTCGATATTGCTCAGTGGGCTTTAGATATGGACGAATCGGGACCTGTTCAGTTTTTACCTCCATCAGAGCCTGATCAATCGCACGGATTAACAATGATTTATGAAAACGGCGTTCGTGTTAACCATAAACTTTGGGGAACTAAAGATGACAATAATGGAGTTCAGTTTATTGGTACCGATGGAAAAATTGAGGTAAGTCGTAGTTTCTTACGTACTTTCCCAGATAAAAAATTAGCAAAAGCTGATTTAAAGGATAGCGATAAAAGAGTTTATTTCAGTGATAACCATTATCAAGATTGGATTGATGCAATGAAAAAACGCAGCAAACCAATTTCTGATGTTGAAACCGGACACCGAACTGCATCGGTTTGTAACTTAACCAATATTGCTTACGAATTGCAACGCCCACTGCTTTGGAATCCTGAAAAAGAAAAATTTGTTGGCGACAGCGGAGCAGATATGATGCTAGACCGTGCATATCGTGGCAAATGGGATTATACCGATTTTTAGATAAAAAAAATCCTATTTCAAAAATCTCACCCGGCAATTTTAATTTGCTGAGTGAGATTTTTTTTATAATATTTATGACCAGAATCCAATTCGACAACTACATTTTTAACGCAATAGAGTTGATGGAGAAACTGAAGTAACAACTTTTTCAATTTCAGGAAATACTCTTACAATATTTGCTGATGGAGAAATGATTGTATTGACTAAACAGTAATACAAAAAATCATCTTTCTAAGGATTCCAATTAATTTTAAACAGGTTAAATAAATGGTTCCCTTTAGAAAGATGATTTTCGTATTCAGACAAAGAAATATTTTTAACAGAAAGTCCCGATCAATAAACTAAATTCGTATTATGCTTCCTCTTTTTTTGTTTGCGGTAAAATCAAATTCAAAATAATACCAACCGTTGCAGCTAATCCAATTCCTGCCAACGAGAAATTTCCATACTGAATAACAGCACCGCCAATACCAACCGTTAACACAACTGAAATAATTACCTGATTTCGGGTTTCCGACAAATTAGACTTTGAATTAGCTAATGTTTTAATTCCTATAAAAGCAATCATACCAAAAAGCAATAACATTATTCCACCTAAAACTGCCACCGGAATTGTTTTCAGAAATCCACTTATTTTACCAATAAATGCAAAAACAATTGCTGTAATTGCCGCAATTCTTAATATAAAAGGATTCGTAATTTTAGTTAATGCAATTGCACCAGTAACCTCGGAGTATGTGGTATTTGGCACACCACCAAAAAATCCTGCAAAAGCAGTTGCAATTCCATCGCCAAGTAAAGTGCGATGTAATCCCGGCTTTTCAATAAAGTTTTTTTCGCAAACACCGCCAATGGCATAAATATCGCCAACATGTTCTATAACCGGAGCAATAGCAACCGGAATCATATATAAAATTGCCTGCCAGCTAAATTGTGGCATGGTAAATTGCGGCAACGAAAACCATGCTGCCTCCTGAATGGCTGTGTAATCAACTTTCCCCCAAATTATTGCAACTACATAACCAACGGTAATTGCTACAAAAACCGGAATTAATTTTATCATTTTCTTGCCAAACACAACAATCAAAATTGCTGTTGCTAAAGTAATAACTGCTATTGGCCAATCTGCTTTTGCCATATCAACAGCAACCGATGCCAACGACAAACCAATAATCATAATTACCGGACCTACCACTGCTGCAGGAAACAAGCGTTCAATAAATTTCAATCCACGTGCTTTTACCAATGCCGAAACAACACCGTAAACCACTCCAACTGCAATAATTCCAGAAAGTGTTCCAGGCCAGCCAAACAGTCTGGTGGCTTCAATAATTGGTGCAATAAACGCAAAACTACTTCCTAAAAATACAGGTACTTGTCCTTTGGTTATTAAATGAAAAATTAGTGTACCAACACCAGCTGTAAAAAGTGCCACTGCCGGATCTATTCCCACTAAAAGTGGCACTAAAACTGTTGCCCCAAAGGCTACAAAAAGAAATTGAATTCCCAAAATTGTATTCTTAGGAGTTAATTGTTCACGGAATGATTTTTCGCTCATATTAAGATTAGTTTATAAAGTTTATACAAGGATAACTTTTTATGATTTTATATTCAAAAAAAGATGTTAACGATTTGAAGCAAATTGTTAGTATAAAGTGAAAGCATAAAAAAACCCGCATCAATACTGAAACGGGTTCGTTATTAACTTAATATTTTTTATTGTAATAAAACTTCGGGAATTTCTTTGATTGGTTTTATAACAATATTTCTAATAAATAACTCTCCACCTTCCGACTGAAATTGAATTTTTCCTTTGGTCAAAGCTTCAATATTTCCTTCGCCAAGATATTTTCCAGAGTTATGATTTACCATATTTACATTGCCATTTATAACATGAACAGAAGAGCCACCATAACAATAAAGTTCCACTGTATTCCATTCTCCGTGTTCTTTTTCATAATCAGCATCTTTAGCAATAATTCTTGTATCAGTTGCCGGAATAGAAGGTTTTATTTCTCCATCTTTAGAATATACAAACTTGCCATCTTCGTTTTTAATCATTGGTATTTCGCAATAAGATTTCCCCATTCTGTATGAATCTCCTACACTACCTGTCTTCATTTGCAACTCATGCGAACTCATCCAAACTCCTAATCCTACTCCAAAATTTCCGTAGCTGTGATACAGAAGTCCAGAATTATATGTCTTAAATACTTCGTCTCCCCACTTAAATTCCATTGTTAAATAGTAATTTTCGAATTCTTCTTTAGTGGCCAAAGATGCATTTACTTCGCCCGAGATTCTAATCACTTTTTCTCCCTCGATTTCTACAACTGAAAATAAATTTAGTGGATCGTTGTTTAGTCCAACAATATCTCCACCCTCTTCAACAGGCCCAACCCAGGTGTCCCATCCATCAAGATTTTCGCCATTAAACAAAGCTTGCCCAGGGTTTTCACACGAATTAAATAAAACTGCAATAAATGCAAATAATAAAAGAAAGGTTAATTTTTTCATTTTAAAATGGTTTAGTTAAATATTGGTTATACAAAAACTGTCCCATAAATACAGGACAGTTTTAGCAATGATTTTATTGAGTAATCTGTCTTTTAAACCGCTTCTAAGATCTCTTTTGCTCTATCAAGCATTCTGCTATCATCAAGAAGAACGATCCCGCCGTTTGGCCCCGGTTCCATATGAATTCCTACTGCTGTTCCGTCTGTGTAATTAGCACCTCCAAAATAATTCCTGACGGTTTCTGCCGAAACATCAAACTCTTTTGCCATTTTTCTAATCGCACCGTCAGGTAAACTATCTTTGATTTTACGAAGCTCGTTAAAAGTGATTTTTTTCTCCATGTTGTCTAATATTTTTATGATTAATACTGTTAATTATTAAAGAATGTATCTTATTTAGGTAAAATTAAAATTAATAATCTAATAACAAAAGATTTAATAATAGGTTTTTTTGATTACCACGATTTTTAAACAATTTCGAAAAATACAACACCTATTTAAAAACATGTAAGCTCATGAAAATAAGGAGTTAACAATCTACATTAACATATTAAACAGAATGTTTCAAAAAAATAATTAACAATTTTTAATACTCAATTGAAGCCGAGCTCTATACAATCGTAAATAGCCTGATGCATTGCAGTTCTAATATTTAATTTATACAACTTTGAATTTTCGCGTGTTGGGTAAACTCTGTTCGACATAAAAATAAATAGCAATCCTTCGTCTGGATCTGCCCATGCAAATGTTCCTGTATATCCACTGTGTCCAAAACTATTTTTACTCGTGCTTACGGCAGGATACGCATCGAGCAATTTATTTTTTTCGTTATCGATATATGGTTTATCGAAACCAAGCCCACGTCTATTTTCATTGTCCGGAAACTGAATTCGAGTAAACTCGTTTAAAGTTTTTTCTGATATATACCTTCTCCCACCAAAATATCCTTTTTGCAAATACATTTGAAATAGTTTTGCCAAATCGTTGGTTGTTCCAAATAATCCTGCATTACCTGAAACTCCACCCATCATTGCTGCACCTTCGTCGTGTACAAAACCTCTCAATTGCTCCTGCCTGAAAAAGTCATCCATTTCGGTAGGAACTATTCTTTTTAAAGGAAAAAATTTATACGCATTAAAAGTAATTGTATTGGCTCCCAAAGGCTCATAAAAACTTTTTTTCAGATAACTTTCGTAATCCTGCCCTGTTAAATTCGAAATAATTTCGGGATACAGATAAAAACTTAAACCAGAGTACAAATATTTTTTTCTGGGAAGTAGTTCCGAAGTTCTAATAGTATCAAACATCGTTTTCCGAAAATGTTTATTCATATATAAATTTTCTGAAACGCGCACACTATATTTTCTCGATGGTCTGCTTTTAAAAACTTTTTTATCCAATCCTCCAGTTTCTGTTACAGTCATTTCCCAAAAAGGAATCCACGATGCCAGACTTGACTGATGCGCAAGAATCTCTCGAACCTTTAAATCTTTTTTATTTGATTTTTTAAAATCTCCCCAATAATTACTGAATTTCGAGTCAAGATCAATTTTCTTTTCGTCAACAAGTTTCATTAAAGCAGGCAACGGCCCTGTTACTTTAGTTACCGACGCCCAGTCGTAAATATTACTCTTTTCAACTGGTTGAGTTTTATTGTAAGTTAAATAGCCGTAACATTTATGAAAAATAATTTCACCATGCTTTGCTATTAATACCTGGCAGCCGGGATATGCAGCCGAATCTACTCCCAAAATTGCTATCGAATCTATTTTATATTCAAGCAGCGCAGAACTAATTCCTACATCTTCAGGGACTGAATACGAAAAACTACCATTTTTTTTTACTTCAATCCCATCATTTAACTTAAACCTGTGATCTATTGTTACGGGCAATTTTGCAGTTGCATCAAACGCTCCAAAAACAAATTGAGCCGCCAATTCTTGTGTTAATTTGTTATTTTGGTAAGCTAGAATTAGCCCTTTCGAATGATGAATATTTGCAAAATGTTTTATTGCATAACCATTCCCGAAAAATACAATTATAGAGTTATTTGCTTCAACAATTTCAGAAACTACTTTTCGCTGAAGTTCTGTTGTACCATACTTTTTTGACGGGTAAATATTAATTCCATTTACACCGGCAATTACCAAATTGTAGTTCTCTAGCTTTTGGCGAAGATTAACCCACTCTTTTTCTGTGGCATTTTTGGACAGATAAAAACGATCTATTTTAGTGTAATTAGAAAGCATATTTTGGAAATCAGGGATTTTATTATCGCCAATAATTACAGATGCTATTTTTTTTATTTCCAATTTCTGAACAGGCAAAATATCATCGTTCTTCAAAACTGTTAACGAGCCTTGAATAAGTTTTCTACTCGTTAATTCGAAGTAAGGAGAATTTAACCGAGCTGTTAGATTTTTTGTTTCAGCAGGTTTATAATCATTTAAATTTACCCATCGTTTTAGTGCCAAAACTGTACGGCATTTTTTATCAATTTCCTCCTCGGAATAATCTCCGCTAATTACAGCCAACTTTATAGTTTCAATGGCCTTTTTCAAATCCGGAACAAATTCAATTATATCGTTTCCAGCTTTTAATGCCTGTAGTTCTGCTTCGCCCGACTCTGTTCGCACGCCTTTCATATTCATAGCGTCGGTAACCACGAAACCAGAATACCCAATTTCTGTTTTAAGATAATCGGTAATTATTTTTTTTGAAAGAGACGAAGGCGTTCCTGAGTCATCTAACGAAGGAACATTTAAGTGAGCCGACATAACTCCACTAACTCCTTTTTCTGATAAGAAACGAAACGGGTACGACTCAATATCATCCATTCGGGTTTTCGAATGTTCTATAAGTGGCAGCGTTTTATGCGAATCGGTTTTTGTATCGCCATGCCCAGGAAAATGCTTTACCACAGGAATTACTCCAACATCCTGCATTCCTTTTGCCACCATCCACGCTTTAATTGCCACATTTTTTTTATCCTCGCCAAACGAGCGAAAATTAATTACTGGATTATCGGGGTTTGTATTTACATCGGCAACCGGGGCATAATTCATCTGAATTCCCATTAATTTTAATTGATTGCCAAAATCGCGCCCCATCTGATAAATGTAGGTTGAATCCTGAATTGCTCCAACTGCCTGCGCATACGGATAAATTATTGTGCTGTCGGTGCGCATTCCCGGACCCCATTCGGCATCTGTAGAAACAAGTAGCGGTAAATCTGATGCCGCCTGAAATTCGTTTATCCACAATGCAGTTCTTACCGGAGCTCCCTGCATTACAATAATTCCACCTGGTTTGTATGTTTCAATCAAGCTTATAACATTCAGTTTATCTTTATCATCGCGTTTTGGATAAACCGAGATTACCATCAATTGTGCAATTTTCTCTTCGAGAGTTAATTGCGCTAGTTGCGCGTTTACCCACTCGCTATTTATAAACTTTTTATAAGGAGGCTCGGTAGCAGAACTATTAAAAGCACTAAATACTGTCAACATAAAAAACCCGATAAATATTTTTTGAAATAATCTCATTTTCAATTTAATATTAAAAGCGTATAAAATTTGCTTCATTTATTCTTTTATCAAAATTGCAATTGATATTTTCGCAGCAGCAAATGTAATATTTTATTATAATGATAAAGTTTGTAGGATTAGTATTTCTAACGATTATTTTTGGGTTTTGTACTATTGCACAAAACGATAAAATAGTAACTGGGGCAGATCAACCTGATAATTATCTCTCGCTGTTAAAGAATAAAAATGTAGGTTTGGTTGTAAACCATACTTCAATGGTTGGCAATTCGCATTTAGTAGATTTTCTTTTGAATGAAAATATAAATGTGAAAAAGATTTTTGCACCTGAACATGGTTTCCGTGGAGATGCCTCTGCCGGTGCGAAAATTGAAGATGGAGTTGACAAAAAAACCCAAGTGCCCGTATTTTCGCTTTATGGAAAAACAAGGAAACCAACCCCAGAACATTTGAATAATTTGGATCTAATTATTTTTGATATTCAAGATGTTGGATGCCGGTTTTATACATACATTTCTACAATGCATTTGGTTTTAGAGGCATGTGCCGAAAATAACATTCCACTTATTATACTTGATAGACCAAACCCAAATGGCGATTATGTGGCTGGCCCGATTTTAAAACCCGAGTTTAAATCGTTTGTGGGAATGGATCCAATTCCTATTGTACACGGGTTAACAGTTGGAGAACTTGCAAAAATGATAAATGGCGAAAATTGGCACAAAGCAAACCAAAGTTGCGATTTAAAAGTTATTACTGTCAAAAATTATACTCATTCAACAAAGTATGAATTGCCTGTAAATCCTTCGCCAAACTTGCCAAATTATTTATCAGTCAGGCTTTATCCATCTTTATGTTTTTTTGAAGCTACCAGTGTAAGTGTAGGGCGCGGAACAGACTCTCCATTTCAGATTCTGGGAGGATTAAACCCTGAATTGGGTGATTTTAAATTTACTCCAAAAAGTATTCCCGGAGTTGCAATAAATCCTTCAAATAAAGGAAAAGAGTGTTTTGGAATTGATTTGCGTGAATTAAAAGAGATACCGGAATTTACACTCGAATATTTTTTCTATTTTTATTCTCAATATAAAAACAAAAAGGAGTTTCTGACACGCGAAAATTGGTTAAATAAACTTGCTGGAACAGATGATTTAATTAAACAAATTAGGGAAGGTAAAAGCGAAAAAGAGATACTGGAAAGCTGGCAGCCGGAATTAAATAAATATATGATTCTTCGGGAGAAGTATCTTTTATACCCTGATTTTGAATAGATAATCCTCGGGCTTCCGACTTCGGACTTCCGATTAATTTTTAAACTTATGAATCCATATCTAGTTCTCAGCATAATTTTAGGATACTTTTTTATATTAATAGGAATTTCGTATTTAACATCGCGAAAAGCGAACACAGAGTCGTTTTTTACCGGCAATCGGAAATCTCCATGGTATTTAGTTGCATTCGGAATGGTAGGTGCAACACTATCGGGGGTTACATTTATTTCGGTGCCTGGCGAAGTGGGAAACACAGCATTTTCGTACCTACAATTTATTATGGGAAATGTAGTAGGGTTTTGGCTGGTTGCAGGAATTCTACTGCCACTTTATTACAAACTAAATTTGGTTTCCATATACTCCTTTCTCGATACGCGCTTTGGAATTCGGTCGTATAAAACAGGTTCATTTTTCTTTCTAATTTCAAAATTAGTTGGAGCCGCATTTAGGTTATATCTTGTTGCCGGCGTTTTGCAAATTGCATTTTTCGATGCGTTTAATATCCCATTTTGGTTAACCGTTGTGGTTACCATTGCACTAATTTGGGTTTATACTTTCAGGGGTGGTATAAAAACCATTGTTTGGACCGATACATTGCAGACACTTTTTTTGGTGAGTGCAGTTATTTTTACAATTATTGTAATCGCGAAAAGTCTCGATTTAAACGGTGTAGAATTAGTAAAAACAATATCTGAGAATACTAATTCAAAAATATTTTTTTGGGAATGGGATTCGCCCAACAACTTTTTTAAACAGTTTATTGCCGGAATTTTTATAACAGTAGTAATGGTGGGAATGGACCAAGATATGATGCAAAAAAACCTAACCTGCAAAAACAAAAAAGAGGCGCAGAAAAATATGATTGTTTTTAGTATTTCTTTTTTTGTATCTGTTGTTTTGTTTTTAAGTTTGGGAGTATTGTTGTACATTTTTGCAAGTAAAAATGGAATTGCAATTCCTGAAAAAACCGACGATTTATATCCAACATTAGCGCTTGGATACTTTGGACTTCCTGTTGGAATAGCATTTTTATTGGGAATAACCGCTGCCGCATATTCCAGTGCCGACTCGGCACTTACAGCACTTACTACTTCTTTTAGTATCGACTTTCTGAATATTGACAAATATGAAGAGCGTAAAAAACAGCAAATTAAAAAGTGGTCGCATTTAATGTTTTCAGTTTTACTGGTACTTGTAATACTTGCCTTTAAAGTAATTAATAACGAAAGTATTGTGGTTGCAGTTTTTAAAGTTGCAGGTTATACTTACGGCCCAATTCTGGGGCTATTTGTTTTTGGAATGTACACAAAACGTAAAGTTATTGATAAGTGGGT